>NZ_JBEXLP010000001.1:131487-321082 GCF_040610035.1 Streptomyces sp. NPDC004542 | reverse complement strand
CGGCGGTGGGGGCCCCTCCCGCGCGAGCGAAGCCGAGCGTGGGGGAGCCGTGCCGGGCGTCGCGAGCCGGTGAACCTTTCCGGCCACAGCACTGGGGGGCGTCCGACACATGCCCGCGGCGAGCGTGCGTGCCCGACGCCGCTCCTGCTCCCGCGCTCATGAGTCAGACACCCCCTAGGCCGTCCCGCTCCCGGATGTCGGGGTGCGCTCGCGCTGTCTGGCCCAGAACCACCGCTGGGCGAGCAGCGTGAGCGTGCCGGCGATGACGATGCCGAGCAGGTTCAGCAGCAGCTGCTCCGACGAACGCACGGTCTGGTGCCCGTCGCCGTAGATCAGGGCCACGGCCGCGTTGGCGGCGGCCGGCACGGTCGTCACGGAGATGGCGACGCCGACCAGGGCACCGGACTTGGCGGACGTCAGCGACAGCGTCCCGGCGGCCCCCGCGAGCACGGCCACCACGAACGAGAACCAGTCCGGGGCGTAGATGAACCCGGTGTTGGGCCGGTCTGCCTCCAACTGCGCCTTGCTGAACAGGCCCACCGCGTCCATGAAGACGCTGAACGCCGAGGTCAGCAGCATGGCCGCCGCGAAGCCCACCAGCAGCGCGATCAACGAGCGCAGCGCCAGCCGCGGCGCCCGCCGCACCACCGCGGTGCAGATCCCGGCCAGCGGACCGAACTCCGGCCCCACCGCCATCGCGCCCACGATCAGGATCGCGTTGTCGAGCACCACGCCGCAGGCCGCGATCATCGTGGCCAGGGTTATGAAGGCGACGTAGGTCACCGACAGCGTCGACTCCTCGTGCGTCGCCTCGACCAGGTGCTCCCACAGCACCGCGTCCGCGCCCTCGCCGGGCGCCTCCTCCTCGGCCTTGTCGGCCCGCCGGGACAGGGACAGGTCGACGTTCTCGACGGCGATGGAACCGGTGCTGTCGATGTCCAGTCGCTGCAACTCCGTCAGCAGTGCGTCGCCCGCCTCCCGGGCCACGTCGCACATCACGATGTCCCCGGCGGGATCGCGGGCGACGCCCGGGAGCACGGCGAGGTGCGTGGTGCCGACCGTCTTCTCGATCAGGCGCACCACCTCGTCCGTCCTGTCGGCCGGTGTGATCAGACGCAGATGCAGCATGCCCGCAGGGTAGCGCTCAGAGTTTCCGCAGCCTCAGACGCTGCACCTTGTGGTCCGGGCCCTTGCGGAGGATGAGGGTGGCGCGGCCGCGGGTGGGCGCGATGTTCTCCACCAGGTTGGGCCTGTTGATGGTCCGCCACAGGGTCCGCGCGTAGTCGAGGGCCTCCTCCTCGGACACCTGGGTGTACGTGCGGAAGTAGGAGGAGGGGTTCTGGAAGGCGGTCCGGCGCAGCTTCTTGAACCGGCTGAGGTACCAGCGTTCGATGTCCTCGCCGCTCGCGTCGACGTACACGCTGAAGTCGAAGTAGTCGGCCAGGCCGACCCGGGTGCGGCCGTCCTTGCCGGGCAGCGCGGGCTGGAGGACGTTGAGCCCCTCGACGATCAGGATGTCGGGCCGCCGGACGGTGAGCCGCCGGTCGGGCACGATGTCGTAGATGAGGTGGGAGTAGACGGGCGCCGTCACCTCGTCCTTGCCCGCCTTGATGTCGGCGACGAAACGGGTGAGCGCCCGGCGGTCGTACGACTCCGGGAAGCCCTTGCGCGACATCAGGCCGCGCGCCTGGAGTTCCCTGGTGGGCAGCAGGAACCCGTCCGTCGTGACCAGTTCGACGCGCGGATGCTCGGGCCAGCGGGACAGCAGCGCCTGGAGCAGACGGGCGACGGTGGACTTGCCGACGGCGACCGAACCCGCGACGCCTATCACGAAGGGCGTGCCCGACTGGGAGCCCTGCTCGCCGAGGAACGTGTTGAGCGCCCCCCTCAGTCCGTCCGTGGCGCCGACGTAGAGGTTGAGCAGCCGGGACAGCGGGAGGTAGATGTCCCGTACCTCGTCGAGGTCGATGACGTCACCGAGACCGCGCAGTTTCTCGACCTCCTCGGCGGTGAGCGGCAGCGGCGTCTTGTCGCGCAGCGCGCTCCACTCGGCTCGGGTGAGGTCGACGTAGGGAGTCGCCTCCGGCCTGTGCCGGTGGGCGCTCCGGGGCATCGGGGAGACCGGAGAGATCACATTCCATTGTGAACGGAGTTTGAACGGCGCGGTGGGTGGGGTGGGTCACGCCCAGCCGGGGCTCCGGTGCGGCACTTGGCTGTGATCAGTCCTGCGGGGGTGGTAAATGCCCTGAGTATTTCCGATTTCGGGCACGCGGAGACAGTTTTCGACCGGCTTCGGATCGTAGGCTGCGGCGCATGTGCGGAATCGTGGGATACGTGGGGTCGCAGTCGGCGCTCGAGGTCGTGATGGCCGGGCTGAAACGGCTGGAGTACCGGGGATACGACTCGGCGGGCGTCGCCGTGCCGGCGGACGGCGGACTGGCCGCCGCCAAGAAGGCCGGGAAGCTGGTGAATCTGGAGAAGGAGCTGGTCGACCGGCCGCTCCCGACGGGGTCGACGGGCATCGGCCACACCCGCTGGGCCACCCACGGGGCCCCCACGGACGCCAACGCGCACCCGCACCTGGACAACGCCGGCCGGGTCGCCGTCGTCCACAACGGGATCATCGAGAACTTCGCGGCGCTGCGCGCGGAACTGGCGGAGCGGGGCCATGACCTGGCCTCGGAGACGGACACGGAGGTCGTCGCCCACCTGCTGGCCGAGGAGTTCTCGGTGACCGCCGATCTCGCGGAGGCGATGCGGCTGGTGTGCCGCCGTCTTCAGGGGGCGTTCACGCTGGTCGCGGTGCACGCGGACGAACCGGACGTGGTCGTGGGCGCGCGGCGGAACTCCCCGCTCGTGGTGGGCGTCGGAGAGGGTGAGGCCTTTCTCGCCTCGGACGTCGCCGCGTTCATCGCCCACACGCGGTCGGCGATCGAGCTGGGCCAGGACCAGGTGGTGGAGCTGCGCCGGGACGGTGTGACGGTGACCGGTTTCGACGGCCGTCCCGCGGACGTCCACTCGTACCACATCGACTGGGACGTGTCGGCCGCGGAAAAGGGGGGGTACGACTACTTCATGCTCAAGGAGATCGCCGAGCAGCCCAAGGCGGTCGCCGATACGCTCCTGGGCCGCATCGACGCGGCCGGCTCACTGACCCTGGACGAGGTCCGGATCAGCGCCTTCGAGCTGCGCGAGGTGGACAAGGTCGTCATCGTCGCCTGCGGTACGGCCTTCCACGCCGGCCTCATCGCCAAGTACGCCATCGAGCACTGGACGCGCCTCCCGTGCGAGGTGGAACTGGCCAGCGAGTTCCGCTACCGGGACCCGATCCTGGACGCGCAGACCCTGGTGATCGCGATCTCCCAGTCCGGCGAGACCATGGACACGCTGATGGCCCTCCGCCACGCCCGCGAGCAGGGTTCCAAGGTGCTGGCCATCTGCAACACCAACGGCTCGACGATCCCCCGGGAGTCGGACGCGGTGCTCTACACGCACGCCGGGCCGGAGGTCGCGGTCGCCTCGACCAAGGCGTTCCTGACCCAGCTGGTGGCGTGCTACCTGGTCGCGCTGTACCTGGGCCAGGTCCGGGGCACCAAGTGGGGCGACGAGATCGGGGCCGTCATCCGCGACCTGTCGCAGATCTCCGGAGCGGTCGAGCGGGTGCTCGAGACCATGGAGCCGGTACGGTCGCTCGCGCGCTCCCTGGCCGCCCAGGACACGGTGCTGTTCCTGGGCCGGCACGTGGGCTATCCGGTCGCCCTCGAAGGCGCCCTGAAGCTCAAGGAGCTCGCCTACATGCACGCCGAGGGCTTCGCGGCGGGCGAGCTCAAGCACGGCCCGATCGCGCTCATCGAGGACGACCTGCCGGTGGTCGTGGTGGTGCCCTCCCCGCGCGGCCGGTCCGTCCTGCACGACAAGATCGTCTCCAACATCCAGGAGATCCGGGCCAGGGGCGCCCGCACGATCGTGATCGCCGAGGAGGACGACGAGGCGGTGGTCCCGTACGCGGACCACCTGATCCGCATCCCGGCGACCCCGACGCTGCTGCAGCCCCTGGTGGCGACGGTGCCGCTCCAGGTGTTCGCCTGCGAACTGGCGACCGCCCGCGGCAACGAGGTCGACCAGCCCCGCAACCTCGCGAAGTCCGTGACGGTGGAGTAGCGCTCGCGCCCGCGGACTCGCCCGTCGCCCTAGGCTGCCGGGCATGACCATCATCGGTGTCGGTATCGACGTGGCCGAGATCGACCGGTTCCGGGCGTCTTTGGACCGTACCCCCGGGCTGGCCGACCGGCTCTTCGTCGCGAGCGAGTTGCTGTTGCCCAGCGGGGAGCGACGGGGCATCGCCTCGCTCGCCGTGCGTTTCGCGGCGAAGGAGGCGCTCGCCAAGGCCCTCGGCGCGCCGCCCGGGCTGCACTGGACGGACGCGGAGGTGTACGTCGAGGACAGCGGTCAGCCACGGCTGAGGGTGAAGGGCACGGTGGCGGCCAGGGCGGCCGAACTCGGGGTGCGGTCCTGGCATGTGTCGCTCAGTCACGACGCGGGAGTCGCGTCGGCGGTGGTGATCGCGGAAGGGTGAGCGCACCCGGGTCGGGGGTGCGGGTCCGGCCGGATCCGGGGCAGACTCGACCGCATGCGTACCGCGTACAGCGTAGAGACGGTAAGGACAGCCGAGCGCGCGCTCATGGCACGGCTCCCCGACGGTGCCCTCATGCAGCGGGCCGCCGCCGGACTGGCCGCCGCCTGTGCGGACTTGCTGGGGCGGGTGTACGGGCGCCGGGTCGTGCTCCTCGTCGGCAGCGGGGACAACGGCGGGGACGCCCTGTACGCCGGCGCCCGGCTCGCCCGGCGCGGCGCCGGGGTCGCGGCCGTGCTGCTCAGCCCCGACCGCGCCCACCCGGGCGGCCTGGCGGCCCTGCGCCGCGCGGGCGGCACCGTCGCCCGCCCCGGCGGCACGGCCGAGGACCTCGTCGCCCGCGCCGACCTCGTCGTCGACGGCATCGTCGGGATCGGCGGCAAGGGCGGCCTGCGCCCCGACGCCGAGGCACTCGCCCGGGCCGCCCGCGCCTCCCGCGCCGCCGTCGTCGCCGTGGACCTGCCGAGCGGGGTCGAGGCGGACACCGGCGAGGTGCGCGGGGCCGCGGTCCGCGCCGACCTGACCGTGACCTTCGGGACGCACAAGCCGGGCCTGCTGATCGATCCCGCCCGTGAGTACGCCGGGACCGTCCGCCTCGTCGACATCGGGCTGGAGCTGCCCCCCGAGGCCGAACTCGAGGCCCTGCAGCACGCCGACGTGGCCCGCCTGCTCCCCCTGCCCGCCGCCGAGAGCGACAAGTACCGGCGGGGTGTCGTCGGCGTCGCGGCCGGGTCGGCGCGCTATCCGGGCGCGGCCGTCCTCGCGGTGTCGGGCGCCCTGCGCGGCGGGGCGGGCGCCGTGCGGTACGTCGGGCCCGCCGGGGACGCCGTGATCGCCCGCTTCCCCGAGACCCTCGTCTCCGACCGGGGCCCGCGCGAGGCGGGGCGGGTGCAGGCCTGGGTGGTCGGGCCCGGCGCCGGGGACGACGCCGCCACCGTCGCCGAGGTGGTGGAGACGGACGTGCCGGTGCTCATCGACGCGGACGGGCTGCGCCTCGCGGACCGCGACGCCGTCCGGGCCCGTACCGCACCGACCCTGATGACCCCGCACGCCGGTGAGGCCGCCGCGCTGCTCGGTGCGGCCCGCGAGGAGGTCGAGGCGGCGCGGCTGGAGGCCGTGCGGAAGCTGGCGCTGCGGTACGGGGCGACCGTGCTGCTGAAGGGGTCGACCACGCTGGTCGCGGACGCCGGGGGCGGGGCGGTACGGGTGAACGCCACGGGCACGCCGTGGCTGGCCACGGCCGGGAGCGGGGACGTCCTGTCGGGGCTGGCCGGCTCGCTGCTGGCGTCGGGACTCCCGGCGCTGGACGCGGGGAGCGCGGCGGCGTATCTGCACGGCCTCGCCGGGCGGTACGCGGCGGACGGGGCGCCGGCGGGGGCGCACGACGTGGCTGCCGCCGTTCCCGCGGCCTGGCGGGACGTGTGCGGCTGACGTACGCGGCCGGCGTACGCGTCTGACGCCGGCGTCTGGGGTACGGGTCCCCGACGTACGGGTTCCCGGCGTACGCGTCTGACGTAGACGTCCGGGACAGGCGTCTGACGGACGCTTCCGGGCGCCCGCGGCCGGCTGCTCCTCGGGCACCGGGCGCGACACCGGCGACTCCACGGGCGCCGCCGGTGCCCCGGCCCCCGTCCGTGACCGGCGTACGTACGGGGCCGGCGTGCGCGGCCGGTCCACGCGCAGCGGCGTCTCCCGGCGCCGGTGTCCACCCCTCGGGTGACCTGCCCGCGCGGCTGCCGGGATTCGGCGGAACGGCCCGCTTCGCTGATCATGTGAAAAGTGGACATATTGCTTACCGGTTCATCGTCATGCTTCTGGCCGCCGCCACCGTCCTCCCCACGGCCGGGACCGCCCGGGCCGCCGCCCCGGCGTCCCCGCCGCCCGCCGCGGGCGCCATGACCGAACTGGTGCCCGGGGTCGCCCCCGGCCCGCAGCAGCCCTGGCAGATCGACACACCCGACCAGATGCTGCCGCCGAGGGTGTACGCGCCGAGCCCCGAGGAGGACGCCGTCGAGCCGCGGAAGGCGGCACCGGGGACGTACGACCTGATCGAGTACGTGCCGCTCGGTGACGCCGTCGCCAAGGTGTCGTGCAGCAAGCAGGCCGGGCCCTATCAGCGGCAGGTCGAGCGGTGGCTGAAGCGGAAGGTGGACGGGAAGCAGTCCGCGGCCGATTGCAGGGCCATCCGGGACTTCCAGAAGAAGCACGGGATCAAGCCCGCGATCGGATTCGCCGGCCCCGTCACCTGGGCGCAGATGATGCTCATCTCGGCCAGGAAGAACCCGAACGCGGCGAAGAAGTGCCCGGTGCGGACCTACCGGGTCGCCTGCGTGGACCTCGACCGGCAGGTCACCTGGGTGCAGAAGGGCAAGAAGGTGGTGTTCGGGCCGGTGCCGATGCGCAGCGGCCGCAAGGGGTACGCCACCCGGGCCGGGTGGCACACCGTGTACTGGCGGCACAAGAACCACTGGTCGACGCTGTACAACCAAGCCATGCCGTACGCCCAGTTCTTCGACGGCGGCCAGGCCTTCCACGCCGTCTACGGCAGCATCTACACCACCGTCGGCTCCTGGGGCTGCGTGAACCTCAGGCTGGCCGACGCGCGCAAGCTGTGGGGCGTGTTGAAGAAAGGCGACCGGGTATTCGTCTGGGGCCGCAGGCCCGGCTCCTAGGCCGTGCGAGGGCCTGCGCCCGGAGGCCGCCGGGGGCCTCTGAGACACTGGGGGCGCGATGACTGAAAGACCACCTGTGCCGACCGCGCCCCTGCGCGCCCGTGCCGAGATCGACCTGGCCGCCCTGCGGGCCAACGTGCGGACCCTGCGCGCCCGTGCGCCCCGGTCGGCCCTGATGGCCGTGGTGAAGTCCGACGGCTACGGACACGGAGCGGTGCCCTGTGCCCGCGCGGCCGTCGAGGCGGGCGCGAGCTGGCTCGGCACCGCCACTCCCGAGGAGGCGTTCGCGCTGCGCGCGGCCGGGCTGACGGGGCCGATCCTGTGCTGGCTGTGGACCCCGGGCGGGCCGTGGCGGGAGGCGGTCGAGGCCGGCGTCGACGTGTCGGTCAGCGGTATGTGGGCGCTGCGGGAGGCGGTCGAGGCGGCCCGGCAGGCCGGGCGGCCCGCGCGCGTGCAGCTCAAGGCCGACACCGGGCTCGGCCGGGCCGGCTGCCAGCCGGGACCGGACTGGGCCGAACTCGTCGCCGAGGCCCTGCACGCGGAGCGCGAGGGGCTGGTGCGGATCACCGGGCTGTGGTCGCACTTCGCCTGCGCCGACGAGCCCGGCCACCCGTCGATCGACGCCCAGCTCGTCCGCTTCCGGGAGATGCTGGCGTACGCGGAGGGGCGGGGCGTGCGCCCCGAGGTCCGGCACATCGCCAACTCCCCTGCCACGCTCACCCTGCCCGAGGCCCACTTCGACCTCGTCCGGACGGGCATCGCCCTGTACGGGATCTCGCCGAGCCCGGAGATCGGCACCCCGGCGGACTTCGGGCTGCGTCCCGTGATGACCCTGTCGGCGTCGCTGGCCCTGGTGAAGCACGTACCGGGCGGGCACGGCGTCAGCTACGGGCACCACTACGTCACCCCGGGCGGGACGACCCTCGGCCTGGTGCCGGTCGGCTACGCGGACGGCATCCCCCGGCACGCCTCCGGCACCGGCCCTGTTCTGGTCGGCGGCAAGTGGCGTACGGTCGCCGGGCGGGTCGCGATGGACCAGTTCGTGGTCGACCTCGGCGGGGACGAGCCCGCGCCCGGGGAGCGGGCCGTGCTGTTCGGCCCCGGTGACCGCGGCGAGCCCACGGCCGAGGACTGGGCGCAGGCGTCCGGCACGATCGCGTACGAGATCGTCACGCGCATCGGAACGCGCGTTCCCCGCGTCTATGTGAACGGGGAACAGGACCGGCAGCACGGGTGACCGGCACCCGCGCGGAGGGAACTCGCCGGGGTGTGGCCCGGGGGACACCTGTGACGACAGCAGCAGTCGTGATGAGGAGCGGTACGTGAGCGAGAGCAGTGCGGAGGTCGTCGCGGACGTGGCGGACGTCGCCGCCGCGGCCGTCGCCGCCTCCGCCGCGGGGGCGGCCGGGAGCTGGCGCAGGGCGACCGGCCTCGCCGGTGCCGCGATAGGCGTCCTCGCCGCGGGCGCGGCGGCCGGTGTCGCCATCGAACGGATGACCGTCGGCCGGGGCATGCGCAGGAGGGCCCGGCTGGCGCTGGACTCGGCGGGTCCGTACGGCGCCCTGCGCGGCACCCCGGGCAAGGCGCGCGCCGACGACGGCACCGAGTTGTACTACGAGGTCGACGACGTCGAGCCCGACGCCGGCGGCCCGAACCTCTCCCCGCGCCGGCGCCGGCTCTTCGGCCGCAAGGCGCCCGCCCCGGTCACGGTCGTGTTCAGCCACGGCTACTGCCTCAGCCAGGACTCCTGGCACTTCCAGCGCGCCGCCCTGCGCGGTGTCGTCCGCACCGTGCACTGGGACCAGCGCAGCCACGGGCGGTCCGCGCGGGGTGTCGCCCAGATCCAGGACGGGGTGCCGCTCACCATCGACCAGCTGGGACGCGACCTGAAGGCCGTCATCGACGCGGCCGTGCCCGAGGGCCCGATCGTGCTGGTCGGGCACTCGATGGGCGGGATGACGGTGATGGCCCTGGCCGCGCAGTACCCGGAGCTGATCCGGGACCGGGTGGTCGCCACCGCCTTCGTCGGTACGTCGTCCGGGCGGCTCGGCGAGGTCAACTTCGGGCTGCCCGTCGCCGGTGTCAACGCGGTGCGCCGGGTGCTCCCCGGGGTGCTGAAGGCGCTGGGGCAGCAGGCGGCGCTGGTGGAGAAGGGGCGGCGGGCCACCGCCGACCTGTTCGCCGGGATCATCAAGCGGTACTCGTTCGCCGGGCGGGACGTCGACCCGGCGATCGCGCGGTTCGCGGAACGCATGATCGAGTCCACGCCGATCGACGTGGTCGCCGAGTTCTACCCGGCGTTCACCGACCACGACAAGGCCGAGGCCCTCGCCTGCTTCACCGACATGCCGGTCCTCGTGCTGGCCGGGGTCCAGGACCTCGTCACGCCCAGCGAGCACAGCGAGGCCATCGCCGACCTGCTGCCCGAGGCCGAACTGGTCCTCGTGCCGGACGCCGGGCACCTGGTCATGCTGGAGCACCCGGAAGTGGTGACCGACCGCCTCGCGGACCTGCTCACCCGCGCGGGTGCCGTGCCCGCAGGGGCTACGGTAAGTGGCTATGGAAGCACCAGCAGCACCGCACAACCCCGCTGAGACCCAGCTGACCGTCACCTCCCCGGAACAGATGCGGGAGCTCGGCCGCCGCCTGGCCAAGCTGCTGCGCGCGGGCGATCTGGTGATGCTCACCGGTGAGCTCGGCGCGGGCAAGACGACGCTCACCCGCGGGCTGGGCGAGGGGCTCGGCGTGCGCGGAGCGGTGACCTCGCCGACCTTCGTGATCGCCCGCGTGCATCCGCCGCTGGGTGACGGTCCGCCGCTCGTCCACGTCGACGCCTACCGGCTGTCCGGGGGGCTGGACGAGATGGAGGACCTCGACCTGGACGTGTCGCTGCCCGACTCGGTGGTCGTCGTGGAGTGGGGCGAGGGCAAGGTCGAGGAGCTGACCGAGGAACGGTTGCAGGTCGTCATCCACCGGGCCGTGGGGGACACCACGGACGAAGTACGGCAGGTGACCCTCACCGGTCTGGGCCGGCGGTGGGCGTCCGTGGACCTGGAGGCACTGGCGGCCTGAGGGCACCGACACTTTCCGACAAGCCGTCGGCAACATGTTGCGCCGGGCGTGGAAGCCGTGATGACATGGTGTCCAGTCCGTAGTTAGGTCTGCCTAACTGCGCCCGCCCCCGCACCTCAGGAGGCGCCCCATGCCCGCTTCCCAGCCCGCGCTGCCGTGGCGGCCGCCCGTGTCCGCCGGGATCTCCATGCGTGACCTGCTGGCGTCCTGCGCGGCGGCCGAGACGATCTCGCGCCCGCCCCGGGCCCCCGAGCCGGAGCGACTGGAGCCGGCGGAACGCCACCGCGACGCGGCGTGAGCGCGGGGCCGGTGGCCGAGGAGGCCGGTGTCCGGTGACCGGGTGGGCGATGTCCCGGTCGGCTGCTCGCGCGATGGGGTGGCGTGTCGCTCGTACCTGCGCGCTCGCCCCGGAGTGGCTGGAGCCGGCGGAACGCCACCGTGACGCGGCGTGAGCGCGGGGTCCGCGGACGAGGAGAGCGGTGTCCGGTGAGCCCGCGGGCGATGTTCCGCCCGGTGCTCGTGCCGTGCGGCAGCCCGTCGGCCGGAGCTGCGAGTGCGCGCTCGCACCGTGCGGGCGGGGTGCCGTCGGGGCGCCTGGGACGGTTCGCCGCGGGCCGATCCGTCGATCCGGCCCTACCGGACCACCACGACCGGCACCCCGATCGTCGCGAACATCCACATCGCGTTCCCGTCCGCCCGTGTCTCCCTGATACCGCCGGTCCGCACGGCCGGGTCCGGGGCCTGGGACGCGTCCGGGGCGACCGCGGCGCTGAAGCCGATGGCGACGTCGTCCACGCTGGTGAAGCGCACGACGTGTTCGACGGGAACGCCGTCGGTGCCGGTGACCGCGTGCGAGCGGGACGTGACCACGTAGGCGCCCGGAGGCGGATCCACACTGCCCGGCCTCACCCGGAAGGTGCGCAGCACCCGGTTGCGCTCGCTGACCAGCCACACCCGGTCGTCGTCCACCGAGTACACGACGCGTTCACCCGATCCGGAGAAGCCGGGCAGTGCCGTGGGGTTGCTCCGGTCGCGGGGCGCCTTGACCGGAGGTGACGCGCTCGCCCGGACCCTGTCGCCGAGACCGGCCGGGACCGTGGCGGAGGCCTGGTAGGTGAGGAAGCCGACCGCCCCGACGGCCGCCGCGGTGAGCCCGGCGACGATTCCCGCGCTGGTCCGTGCCACCTTCCGCCACCTCTGTCTCGCGTTATTTGTCGTACTTCGTACATAACTCTGTGCAGACGGTAGCAGTCGGTGACCACCTGACCGGGACGGCCGCCGCGCACGCGCTGGAGCCGTAGGCTGTTCGCGTGCTCTTGCTCGCTCTGGATACCGCCACCCCCGCCGTCACCGTCGCGCTGCACGACGGCACGGACGTCCTCGTCTCCTCCAGCCAGGTGGACGCGCGCCGGCACGGCGAGCTGCTGCTCCCGGCCGTCGACCGCGTGTTCGCCGAGGCCGGGCTGAAGCTCGACGCCGTCACCGGGATCGTCGTAGGCATCGGACCCGGCCCCTACACCGGGCTGCGGGTCGGCCTGATGACCGCCGACACGTTCGGGCTCGCGCTCGGCGTGCCCGTGCACGGCCTGTGCACGCTCGACGCCCTCGCCTACGCGACCGACATCGAGAAGGGCCCCTTCGTCGTGGCGACCGACGCCCGCCGCAAGGAGGTCTACTGGGCGACGTACGCCGACTCCCGCACCCGGCTCACCGACCCCGCCGTCGACCGGCCCGCCGACATCGCCGAGCGGGTGGCGGGCCTCCCGGCCGTCGGCGCGGGCGCCCTGCTCTACCCCGACACCTTCCCGCAGGCGCACGAACCCGAGCACGTCTCCGCCGCCGCCCTCGCCTCGCTGGCCGCCGAGAAGCTGGCCGCCGGGGAGGAGTTCCCGGCCGCCCGGCCGATGTACCTGCGCCGCCCCGACGCCCAGGTCCCCAAGAACTACAAGGTGGTCACCCCCAAGTGACCGAGCCCGCAACCACCCGACTGCGCGAGATGCGCTGGTGGGACATCGATCCCGTGCTGGAGCTGGAGAAGGACCTCTTCCCCGAGGACGCCTGGTCGCGGGGCATGTTCTGGTCCGAGCTGGCCCACTCCCGGGGCTCCGAGGCGACCCGGCGGTACGTCGTGGCCGAGGCGGGCGGCCGGATCGTCGGCTACGCGGGCCTGGCCGCCCAGGGAGCGGCGTCCGACAGCGGCTTCGCCGCGGTGGCCGACATCCAGACCATCGCCGTCGCCCGCGACCTCCAGGGCACCGGTCTGGGCAGCCTGCTGCTGGCCGAGCTGCTGCGGGCCGCGACCGCCTTCGAGTGCTCCGAAGTGATGCTGGAGTGCCGCGTGGACAACATCCGCGCGCAGAAGCTGTACGAGCGCTTCGGCTTCGCCCCCATCGGCTTCCGGCGCGGCTACTACCAGCCGGGGAACGTGGACGCCCTGGTGATGCGCCTCACCACGGAACCCGACGGCGGCCCCGCCGCGGGTCCCACCCCCGAACAAGGAACAGAGAGCACAGAGAGCAATGGCTGACGAACCCTTGGTCCTGGGGATCGAGACCTCCTGCGACGAGACCGGCGTCGGCATCGTCCGCGGCACCACCCTGCTGGCGGACGCCATCGCCTCCAGCGTCGACGAGCACGCCCGCTTCGGCGGGGTGGTGCCCGAGGTCGCCTCGAGGGCCCACCTGGAGGCGATGGTGCCCACCATCGACCGCGCCCTGAAGCAGGCCGGTGTCTCCGCCAGGGACCTGGACGGCGTCGCGGTGACCGCGGGTCCGGGGCTCGCGGGCGCCCTGCTGGTCGGCGTCTCGGCGGCGAAGGCGTACGCCTACGCCCTGGGCAAGCCCCTGTACGGCGTGAACCACCTCGCCTCCCACATCTGCGTGGACCAGCTGGAGCACGGCCCGCTCCCGGAGCCGACGATGGCACTGCTGGTCTCCGGCGGCCACTCGTCCCTGCTGCTGTCCTCGGACATCACCTCGGACGTGCGCCCGATGGGCTCGACCATCGACGACGCGGCGGGGGAGGCCTTCGACAAGATCGCCCGGGTGCTGGACCTGGGCTTCCCCGGCGGCCCGGTCATCGACCGCTACGCCAGGGAGGGCGACCCGGAGGCCATCGCCTTCCCGCGCGGCCTGACCGGCCCGCGGGACGCGGCGTACGACTTCTCCTTCTCCGGCCTGAAGACGGCCGTGGCCCGCTGGATCGAGGCCAGGCGGGCGGCGGGCGAGGAGGTCCCGGTCCGCGACGTGGCCGCCTCCTTCCAGGAGGCCGTGGTGGACGTGCTGACCCGCAAGGCCGTCCGGGCCTGCAAGGACGAGGGCGTCGACCATCTGATGATCGGTGGTGGTGTGGCCGCGAACTCCCGGCTGCGTGCCCTCGCCCAGGAACGCTGTGAGGCCGCCGGCATCCGGCTGCGCGTCCCGCGGCCCAAGCTGTGCACGGACAACGGCGCGATGGTGGCCGCCCTGGGCGCCGAGATGGTCGCCCGGAACCGGGCCGCCTCCGGCTGGGACCTGTCGGCGGACTCCTCCCTGCCGGTGACCGACCCGCACGTCCCCGGCCACGACCACGTGCACGAGGTCAGCAAGGAGAACCTGTACTCGTGACGGTCGCGCTGATGTGGGAGGCCCGGGCGGTGGCGGGACGCGGCGACGCACTGCTGGCCTGGGCCCGGGCGCAGCGGCTGCCGCGCCGGCCGCTGCGCCGGGAGATCCTGCGCGCCCCGCAGGACCGCGTCCTCGTCATCACCTGGTGGAACGCGGAGTACGACGCCGAGCTGCCCGAACTGCCCGAGCCGGACGGCGAGCTGGTCGCGCGGGCGGTGCACCGGTGGCGGTTCGAGTCGGTGGGGGAGGACTGACAGCGGTCCCCGCGGGCCGCCGAGTGGTGCGCGCGCCTGTTCCTGCCCTATGATGATCACACGTGAACGGCCGGGAGATCCGGTACGGACACGATGCGTTGGTGGTCCAAGGAAAGACGCCCCGCTTCCTGCGGGGAAATGCAGGTGCAAGGCCTGCCCGGCGCTCCGTTCCGCCCCCGTCCCCGGTTCTTCCGGGGGCGGGGGCGTTGTCGTCAGCCGACTGCCGTCACGGCGGTCTCGCACCGCAGCATCCGGTCGGCGCCGGCCTCCCGTACCGGGCCCGTGAGGTTCAGCCGTGCCGTGTGCCGTACGTCCGCGCTGGACGCCGCAAGCCGTAGCTCCAGGGCGCCCGGCTCGACCACCCGGGTTCCGGAGAGCCCGGTGAAGGCCGACAGGTCCGTGTGGAAGCGGAAGGTGACCCGGGCCGCCTCCCCGGGCTCCAGTTCCACCCGCCGGTAGCCGATCAGACGGACGTCCGGGCGGGTCACCGAGGCCACCGGGTCGTGCAGGTACAGCTGCACGACCTCCGCGCCCGCGCGGTCACCCGTGTTGCGCACCGTGAGCGAGACGTCGTACGAACCGTCCGTGCCGATCTCCGGGTCCGTGCCCGCGAAGTCCTCCCAGGCGAACGTCGTGTACGAACGCCCGTGCCCGAAGGGGTACAGCGGCGTCGGGTCGAGGTTGCTGACCTCGTCCGCCAGGCCCAGCGGCGGCTGGAGGTAGGTCCACGGCTGGCCTCCGGGGACGTGCGGGACGCTCACCGGGAGGCGGCCCGAGGGGTTCACGCGTCCCGACAGCACCCCCGCCACCGCCGGGCCGCCCCCCTGCCCCGGGAAGAACGCCTGGACCACGGCGGCCGGCCGGCCCTGCCGGCGGCCGAGGGCGTACGGACGGCCGGTCAGCAGGACCAGCACCACGGGGACCCCGGTGGCGATCAGCGCGTCCAGCAGCTCGCCCTGCACGCCCGGCAGACGCAGGTCCGTCACGTCGCAGCCCTCGCCCGAGGTGCCCCGGCCGAACAGCCCGGCCAGGTCGCCGAGCACCGCCACGCACACGTCGGCCTCCGCCGTCCGGGCCACCGCCTCCTCGAAGCCGGAGGTGTCGGGGTCGGACACTCCGCAGCCCTCGGCGAACGTCACCTTGGCGTCGGGGAGTTCGCTGCGCAGCGCCTCCAGGACGGACGGGACGTCGATGCCCATCGGCACCTCGGGGTGGTGCGTGAGGACATGGGAGGGGAAGGAGTAGCAGCCGAGCATCGCCAGCGCGTCGTCCGCGCGCGGGCCGACCACCGCGATCCGGGTGCCGGGGGCCAGCGGCAGCAGGCCGTCGGGGTTGTCGAGCAGCACCACCGACTCCTCGGCCAGCCGGCGGGCCAGCGCCCGGTTCGCCGCCGAGTCCAGGTCGACCGGGCCGGCCGGCTCCGGCTGCCAGTCCTCGTCGAGCAGGCCCAGCTCGGACTTCTGCGTCAGCACCCGGCGGGCCGCCCGGTCCACCAGTGCCTCGGGGACGCTGCCCTCCCGCACCGCCGCCACCAGCGGATTCCCGTAGCACTTGAGCGTGGGCAGCTCCACGTCGATGCCCGCCCGGAGCGCCAGGTGCGCCGCCTCGGTCTCGGTACCGGCGACCCGGTGCAGGGTCCGCAGGAAGCCGATGCCGAAGTAGTCGGCGACCACCGTCCCGGTGAAGCCCCACTCCTCCCGCAGGAGCCCGGTCAGCAGGCGCGCGTCCGCCGACGCGGGGACGCCGTCCGTCTCGGTGTACGCCGCCATCACCGAGCGGGCCCCGCCCTCGCGCAGCGCCATCTCGAAGGGCGGCAGGGTGACGTCCGCGAGCTCCCGGATCCCCGCCCGCACGGGCGCCAGGTTCCGCGCGCCCGCCGAGGACGCGTACCCGGCGAAGTGCTTGAGCGTGGCGACGACCCCGGCCGACTCCAGGCCCCGCACATAGGCCGTGCCGACCGTGCCGACCAGGTACGGGTCCTCACCGATCGTCTCCTCCACCCGGCCCCAGCGCGGATCCCGTACGACGTCCAGGACGGGCGCGAGGCCCTGGTGGACGCCGACCGAGCGCATGTCGTGGCCGATGTGCCGGCCCAGCTCCTCGACGAGCGGCGGGTCGAAGGTCGCGCCCCAGGCCAGCGGCACCGGGTAAGCCGTCGCGCCCCAGGCCGTGAAGCCCGCCAGGCACTCCTCGTGGGCGACCGCCGGGATGCCGAAGCGGCCCGCGCCGGCGATCCGGCGCTGGGCACGGGCCAGGGCCCGCGCGCCCAGCGCCGGGTCCACGGGGGCCGTGCCGAAGGAGCGGGTCAGCTGGCCCAGGCCGAGGGTGATCAGCTCGTCCCAGTCGTAGTCGGAGGTCATCTCGTGCTGGAGCGGGGCGACGCCTTCACCGTCCGTGGCCGCGCCCACCCATACGCCGTACAGCTGGGCGACCTTCTCCTCCAGGGTCATCCTCGCGAGCAGGTCGTCGACGCGGGCGGCGGCGGGCAGGGCGGGATCGCGCCAAGGAGCGGTTGTCATGTGATTCTCTGCTCCCGAATGTTTCGGAATTTAGATCGAATGTTCCGGGAATCTATGGCGGGACAGGGTCTTCGTCAAGAGGGCGGGCGGGGATACGATCGCCGGCATGAAGCCTCCGAAGCCCGCCGGAACGCAGACCGCGACCCTCGCCGAAATCGCTCGTCAGGCCGGTGTCTCCGCTCCGACTGTTTCGAAGGTGCTCAACGGCCGTGCCGATGTCGCCCCCGCCACCCGCACGCGCGTCGAGGAGCTCCTGCGCGCCTACGGCTACCGGCGCCGCCGCGCCGAGGCCTCCCGCTCGCCCCTGATCGACCTGGTCTTCCACGAACTGGACAGCACCTGGGCGATGGAGGTGATCCGGGGCGTGGAGAACGTGGCCAGGGAGGCGGGGCTGAGTGTCGTCCTCAGCGAGAGCGCGGGGCGGCACACTCCCGGCAGGACCTGGGCCGACCAGGTCGCCGCCCGTCGGCCGCACGGTGTGATCCTCGTCCTCTCCGGGCTCGACGACTCCCAGCGCGCACTGCTGACCAGCAGGTCCATCCCGTTCGTGGTGATGGACCCGGCCGGTGACCCGGGCCCCGACGTGCCCTCGATCGGCGCCACCAACTGGCAGGGCGGCCTCGCCGCCACCCGCCACCTCGTCGAACTCGGCCACACCCGCATCGGCGCGATCAGCGGCCCCTCCCGGATCATGTGCAGCCGCGCGCGGGTCGACGGCTACCGGGCCGCCCTGGAGACCGCCGGGCTGCCCGTCGACCAGGGCATGATCAAGGCCGGGGACTTCCACCACGAGGCCGGCTACCGGCTGGGCCTGGACCTGCTCGGCCGCCCCGACCGGCCCACCGCCGTCTTCGCGGGCAACGACCTCCAGGCGCTCGGACTGTACGAGGCCGCCCGTGAGCTCGGGCTGCGCATCCCGGAGGACCTCAGCGTGGTCGGCTTCGACGACCTGCCGGTGGCCCGCTGGGTGGGGCCGCCGCTGACGACCGTGCGGCAGCCGCTGACCGAGATGGCCGAGGCCGCGGCCAAGCTGGTCCTCGACCTGAGCCGGGACGAGGACTCCACGGTGGCGACCCGGGTGGAGCTGGCGACGAGCCTGGTGGTGCGCAGCAGTACGGCGGCGCCCGGGACGGTGTAGCGCGGGACGATTGTCTTGACGGGGGTTCCGCGTCCCCCCACACTGCTCCGAAGCCAATCGGTCGTTCAGCCGAAACTTTCGGAGGCATCCGCATGCGATCTCTGAGAAAAGGCTTGTCCCTCGCGTCCCTCCTGACGGGCGTCGCCACACTCGGTGCCGTGCTGGTCGCGGCACCCGCCGCGCACGCCGCCGACACCCCGCTGAGGGACCTCGCGGCCGCGCAGGGCAAGGTCATCGGCACGGCGGTCACCGGCTCCAAGCTCACCGGGACCTACGGCGACATCGCGGGGTCGCAGTTCAGCTCGCTCACCCCGGGCAACGCCATGAAGTGGGGCTCGGTCGAGCCCACCCGGGGCGGCTTCGACTGGACCGAGGCCGACCAGATCGTCGCCTTCGCGCAGGCCCACGACCAGCAGGTGCGGGGCCACACCCTGGTGTGGCACAACCAGAACCCGAGCTGGCTGACCAACGGAAGCTGGACGTCCGCGCAGCTCGGCAGCCTGCTGCAGAACCACATCAGCACCGAGGTGGGCCGCTACAAGGGGAAGATCGCGGCCTGGGACGTGGTCAACGAGCCCTTCAACGAGGACGGCACCTACCGCTCGACCCTCTGGTACGACGGCCTCGGCGCGGACTACATAGCCGATGCCCTGACCTGGGCGCACGCGGCCGACCCGGCCGCCAAGCTGTACATCAACGACTACAACGTCGAGGGCGTCAACGCCAAGAGCACCGCCCTGTACAACCTGGTCAAGTCCCTCAAGCAGCAGGGCGTGCCCATCGACGGCGTCGGTCTCCAGGCCCATCTGATCCTGGGCCAGGTCCCGTCGACGCTCCGGGAGAACATCCAGCGCTTCGCCGATCTCGGCGTGGACGTGGCGATCACCGAGCTGGACATCCGGATGGCGCTGCCCGCCGACAGTACGAAACTCGCCCAGCAGGCCGCCGACTTCACGTCGGTCGTGGCCGCCTGCGCGGCGGTCACCCGCTGCGTCAACGTCACCGTGTGGGGCTTCACCGACTCCGACTCGTGGGTGCCGGGCACCTTCCCCGGGTACGGGGCGGCGACACCGTACGACGAGAACTACAGCCCCAAGCCCGCCTACTACGGCATCGCCGAGGCACTCGGCGGCTCGACCACCCCGCCGCCGACGAACGGCGCCTGTACGGCGGCGTACAGCGTCACCAGCCAGTGGAACACCGCCTTCACCGGCCAGGTGAAGATCACCTGCTCCGGCGCCTCGCTGTCCTCCTGGAAGGTGAGCTGGACCTACGGCGCGGGCCAGCAGATCACGCAGGCCTGGAACGCCACCTGCACCCAGTCGGGCTCGGCGGTGAGCTGTGCGAACGCCTCGTACAACGGGTCGGTCGCGGACGGCGGTTCGGTGACCTTCGGGTTCAACGCGTCCTGGAGCGGCAGCAATCCGGTGCCCACGGTGACCTTGAGCTGAGCCGAGCCGAACTGAGCGCGGCATGAGAAGCGTGAGATTCTCCGAAGAAAACCACCTCGCGCCGATCCCGCTAACACTCCCCTAATAATTCGGACTTACGTTCCTCCCTGTGACGGGACACGACGGGGACAGACGGACAGGCCGGCGGCCGGCGGTGCTGAAGGCCGCCGGCCTCACCCTCGCAGCGGCGCTGGTGCTGGGCGGCGCGGCGGCGGGCTGGGCGTACTGGCACCTGAACGACAACATCCGCAGCGTCGACATCAACAGCGCGCTCGGCGACGACCGCCCGGCGAAGGCGGTCGTCACCCCGTCCGCCTCCGCCTCGGCGTCCGCGTCCCCGCTGCCGACCGGGGCACTGAACATCCTGGTCCTCGGCTCCGACTCGCGCAGCGGCAAGGCGAACAAGGAACTCGGCGGCGGCGACAGTTCCGGCGCCCGCTCCGACACGGCGATGGTCGTGCACATCGACGCCGGCCGCACCGCGGCCACCGTCGTCAGCATCCCGCGTGACACCCTGGTCACCCGCCCCTCC
Organism: Streptomyces sp. NPDC004542; assembly: GCF_040610035.1. Lineage (NCBI taxonomy): Bacteria > Bacillati > Actinomycetota > Actinomycetes > Kitasatosporales > Streptomycetaceae > Streptomyces > Streptomyces sp. NPDC004542. The sequence goes on along the minus strand of NZ_JBEXLP010000001.1, from coordinate 301,206 downwards.
TGCCCGCTGTCGTCGGGCGGTTCGACCGCGGTGGCGTACGACGCCATGTTCAACAGCGCCTATGCGGTGGGCGGTCCGGTGTGCGCGGTGAAGACGGTCGAGTCGGTGACCGGCGTCCGCATGGACCACTACCTCGAGATCGACTTCTCCGGCTTCGCCGGCCTGGTCGACGCCCTCGGCGGGGTCACCGTCACCACCGCCCAGGACATCGACGACGACAAGAGCCGCCTCCACCTCGAGGCCGGCACCCACCGTCTGAACGGCGAGCAGGCCCTCGCCCTGGCCCGCACCCGGCACGGCATAGGCGACGGCAGCGACCTCGGCCGCATAGGGCTGCAGCAGAAGCTGGTCAAGGCGCTGCTGGAGCAGATCGCCGCCACCGACCTGCTCGCCGACCCCGCTCAGCTCTACCGGGTGGCCGACGCGGTCACCGGAAGCCTGACGACGGACACCGGCCTGAACTCCCTCGGCGAGCTGATGAGCCTGGGCCAGAGCCTGAAGGGCCTGACGGCCGACCGGATGAAGACGGTGATGATGCCGGTCGTCACGGCGCCCTCGGACCCCAACCGCGTCGTCGCGAGGGAACCGGCGGCGGGCGAGCTGTGGAAGTCACTGCGCTAGCCGAAAAAAGCTCCGAGGATTTCTCGCGGACCTGTCGATCCGGGCGTCTCCCGTTCGACGCACAGGTGAGAAGGCGGGGAGAGGCCCCGCCGACCGGACCCGAGGAGTCACCGTGCCCCGCTACCTGTCGCTCGTGCGCATCGACGAGTCCACCGCCCCCGCCGAGGGCCCCAGCCCCGAGCTGATGCAGCGGATGGGTGAGCTGATCGAGGAGATCACCAAGGCCGGCGTGATGCTGGACACCGCCGGGCTCACCCCCTCCGCCCAGGGCACCCGGGTCCGCTGGGAGAACGGGCAGCTCTCCGTCACCGACGGGCCCTTCACCGAGTCCAAGGAGGTCATCGGCGGCTACGTGCTCATGCAGTGCAAGGACAAGGCCGAGGCACTGGAGTGGACCAAGCGCTTCCTGAAGGTCCACGAGGACTTCTGGACCGTGACCTGCGAGGTCCGCGAGATCGCCGAGAGCTGACCGTCATTGGCGCGGGCCGGGCCGGGGGTGTTGCATGGGGGGCTGTGGAACAGCAGCCCACCGCCGCCGCCCAGGCCGTCGGGACCGCCATCGAGACCGTCTTCCGGCTGGAGTCGCCCCGGCTCGTCGCCGGCGTGACCCGGATCGTGCGCGACATCGCGATCGCCGAGGAACTGGCGCAGGACGCGCTGGTCGCCGCCCTGGAACGGTGGCCCCGGGACGGCGTGCCCGACAACCCCGGCGCCTGGCTCATGGCCACCGCCCGGCACCGCGCCGTCGACCTGGTCCGCCGCCGCGAGAACTACGCCCGCAAGCTCGCCGAGATCGGCCGCGACCTGGAAACCACGGCTGGGCCGCCGGAACCGGCCGACCCCGACGACATCGACGACGACCTGCTCCGCCTGGTCTTCACCACCTGCCACCCCGTGCTGTCCCCGGAGGCCCGCACGGCGCTCACCCTGCGCCTGCTGGGCGGCCTGAGCACGGCCGAGATCGCCCGCGCCTTCCTCGTTCCCGAGCCGACGGTCGCCCAGCGCATCGTCCGCGCCAAGCGCACCCTGGCGAGGCGGAACGTCGCCTTCGAGGTCCCCTGCGGCCCCGACCGGGAGGCCCGCCTCGGCTCCGTCCTCGACGTCATCTACCTGATCCACAACGAGGGGTACGCGGCCACCGCCGGCGACGACTGGCTGCGCCCCGCCCTGTGCGAGGACGCCCTCCGCCTGGCCCGCGTGCTGTCCGGCCTGATGCCCGAGGAGCCGGAGGTGCACGGCCTGACCGCCCTCCTGGAGTTCCAGTCCTCCCGGGCCGCCGCCCGTACCGGCCCCCGGGGTGAGCCGGTCCTGCTGAAGGACCAGAACCGCCGCCGCTGGAACCGCATGCTCATCGCCCGCGGCATCGCGGCCCTCGACCGCGCCGGGGCCGTGGCCACCGGTGCCCCCGGCCCGTACGTCCTGCAGGCGGCGATCGCGGCCTGCCACGCGCACGCCCACACGTACGAGGAGACGGACTGGCCGGCCATCGCCGCCCTGTACGACCTGCTCGCCGCCCGGGCCCCGTCCCCCGTCGTGGAGCTGAACCGCGCGGTCGCCGTCTCGATGGCGCGGGGTCCGGCTCCCGCGCTGGAGATCGTGGACCGGCTGGCCGCCGAACCCTCCCTCCGCGACTACCACCTGCTGCCCAGCGTCCGCGGCGACCTGCTCGCCCGGCTGGGCCGCCCGGCCGAGGCCCGCGCGGACTTCGAACGTGCGGCACGGCTCACCCGGAACGGGCGGGAGCGGGAGATGCTGCTGCGGCGGGCGGGGGAGTGCGCGCACGTCACCTCAACGGGTGGCCGACCAGCATCGTCGGCGCCCCCGCCACCCGGGTGAGGAACACCGTCGCCGAGTGGGGGCCCTGGGGCTTGACCTTCCTGCGGAGTTCCTCGGGTTCGACCGCCGAGCCGCGCTTCTTCACGGTCAGGACGCCGACCTCACGCTGTCTGAGCAGGGCTTTCAACTTCTTGACGTTGAAGGGGAGCTGGTCGGTGATCTCGTACGCGGAGGCGTACACCGTCGGCCGGTGGGCGTCCGCCGTGACGTAGGCGATGGTCGGGTCGATCAGCCCGCCGTCCACCTCCTCGGCGACCTCCGCCACCAGGTGCGCCCGGACGACGGCGCCGTCCGGCTCGTACAGGTACCGCCCCACGGGCCGCACTCCGGGGTCGGGCAGGCCCCGGGAGAGCAGCGAGCGTGGCCCCGGCAGCAGCGTGGCCCGCACGGCCGTGCCGCCGGTGCCGAACCAGAGCACCGCCTCCTTCACGTCCCCGCCGTCGGAGATCCACTCGGCCTCGGCCCGCTCGGGGACCGCCTCGTGCGGGATGCCGGGGGCGACCTTCAGGGCGGCCACCCGGGCCGCGGACGCGGCGCTCACGGCCCAGGACAAGGGCGGTGAGTACGCCTCGGGATCGAAGATACGGCCCCGTCCGCCGCGCCGGGCGGGGTCCACGAACACCGCGTCGTACCCGGCGGTGCCGACCTCCGTGACATCGGCCTCCCGCACCTCGATGAGTTCCGTCAGCCCCAGCGCCTCGGCGTTCGCCCGGGCCACGGCCACCGTCAGCGGATCGCGGTCCACGGCGAGGACGCGGATCCCGGCGCGGGCGAAGGCGATCGCGTCGCCGCCGATGCCGCAGCACAGGTCCGCGACGGACGTCACCCCCAGCTCCCTCAGCCGGCCGGCCCGGTAGCCCGCCACGCTCGTGCGGGTCGACTGCTCGACCCCGTTCGCAGTGAAGAACATCCGCTCCGCGTCCGCGGCGCCGAACTTGGCCGCCGCCCGCTGCCGCAGCCTGGCCTGGCCGAGGGCGGCCGAGACCAGGTCCGCGGGGTGGTCGCGGCGCAGCCGGGTGGCGACGGCGAGTTCCTCGGCCGGTGCCGTGCCGCGCACCTCGTCGAGGAGGGCGCGGCCCTCGGGGGTGAGCAGGGAGCGGAAGGGGAGCAGGTCGTTCACCGGGTCATTGTGGGCCAGCCGGTGGATGGTGCGCCCGCGGCGGCGGTGTCGGGCCGGTCGGGGGCCGGGGCTCTGCGAAGATCCCACACCATGCGAGTAGTAGTACAAAATGACAAAAATGGTGCGCGAGGGAGGCGGGCGGTCACCCGGTCCGGACTGGTCGCGCTCGCCGTGGCCGCCGTCGTCTCCGGCGGTCCCCTCTCCGGCTGTACGGCACCGGGCACGGCCCCGGACGTCCGGCCGGCCCCGGGCCAGCAGCGCCTCCGCGGGCCCGCCGAGGCCCTGGACTCCTACGCCTCCCGGCTGCGTACCTCCCACGCCGCCCTGGCCGCCGCCGCCCGGCGCTGGGGCCTGGCCGCGGCCCCGCTGACACCGCCGCCGCCCCCCGCCCGCAAGCCGCGGATCACCGCCCGCGACGGATTCGAGGTCGACGGCCAGGAGGAACTGGACCTGCCTCCGGTCTTCACCACGGTCCCCACCCGGCAGAAGATCGTCTTCCTCACGATCGACGACGGCGCCGAGAAGGACCCGGCCTTCCTGCGCATGATGAGCGACCTGAAGATCCCCTACACCGCGTTCCTCAGCAACTACCTGGTCGAGGACGACTACGGCTACTTCCGGACGATGCAGGCCAAGGGCATCACCCTCAACAACCACACCCTCACCCACCCCTACCTGCCGGGCCTGTCCTACGACGAGCAGCGCGACGAGATCTGCGGCATGCAGCGGATCATGCGCGAGCAGTTCGGCAAGACCCCGGCCGTCTTCCGCCCGCCCTACGGCAACTACAACCGCGACACCCTGCTCGCCGCCAAGTCCTGCGGCATCAAGTACGCGCCCATCTGGGACGAGGAGGTCTACGTCGACCACTGGGAGTACCGGGAGGACGACCAGAGCCTGCACCCCGGCGACATCGTCCTGACCCACTTCCGGGGACGGGACGACTGGAACGGCACGATGGTCGACGACATGCGCCGGTTCCTGGACAAGGTCACGGCCGAGGGGTACGCGGTGGCCCGCCTGGAGGACTACCTGTGAGGCGGCGGTGGCGGCGACGCCGGGTCCTGGCCGCCGCCGCGCTCACCGGGGCCGCACTCCTCCTCGCCGGCTGCGCCCAGTCCGTCGACCCGATCGAACGGCTGGGTGAGAAGGCGGCCCAGCGGGTACGCCACCCCGCGCCCGCCCGTGACGTGGCGTACCGCCACTGGGGGCTGCGCGCCCCGCTCGCCCCCGCCCCGAGCCCCCCGGCCCGCGTTCCGCTCCGTCCCCGCGCGCCCCGCCGGAGGGGCCTGCCCCCGCTCCCGGTCGTCGACCGCGTCCCGACCTCCGACAAGGTCGTCTTCCTCACCTACGACGACGGCGCCGAGAAGGACCCGCGCTTCGTCGACATGGTCCGCGAACTGCGCCTCCCGGTGAGCATGTTCCTCACCGACAGCGTCGTGGGCCCCGGCTACGGCCACTTCGCCCGCCTGCGGTCGGTCGGCGCCGCCGTCCAGAACCACACCCTCGACCATCCCGCCATGGCCGGACTGCCCTACGCCGGCCAGCGCGCCGAGATCTGCGGCCAGCAGGAGAAACTCCGGTCCCGCTTCGGCGTCCGCCCCCGCCTCTTCCGCCCGCCCTACGGCACGTACGACGCCACGACGCTGCGCGCCGCCGCCGACTGCGGCATCTCGGCGGTGGTCCTCTGGCGCGCCTCCGTGACGGCCGACGCCCTCGCCTACGCCAGGGGCGAACACCGTCTCCACCGCGGCGACATCATCCAGGTGGGCCCCGAGGGATCCACCGGCCCGGACCTGAAGGACCGCACCCTGCGCCTCCTGCGCGAGGCGCAGGCCCGGGGCCTGACGGTGGGCCGCCTGGAGGACTACGTCTGAGGACGCCTTCGCGTGCCGCTCGGCTCCGCCCGGCCGAAGCGGGGCCCGGGGGCAAAGGCCCCCGGCGGACGGCCGCCGACCCCCCCCGCACACCCGACGCGCCGCACGGCAACTGGCACTCCGCTTGACCGAGTGCTAATCGCGGTCATAGTCTCGGTTCTGGCACTCGCCACAGGAGAGTGCCAACAAAGCGACGGGCAGGTCCGGCACCCGCGACGACGGATCGACCTGGTCGCCACCTCAGACAGTTAACCCCGTGAGATCTCCGAAGGGGGAGGTCGGATCGTGACGACCGCCAGCACCAAGGTTGCCATCAAGCCGCTCGAGGACCGCATCGTGGTCCAGCCGCTGGACGCCGAGCAGACCACGGCCTCTGGCCTGGTCATCCCGGACACCGCCAAGGAGAAGCCCCAGGAGGGCGTCGTCCTGGCCGTGGGCCCGGGCCGCTTCGAGGACGGTAACCGTCTTCCGCTCGACGTCTCCGTCGGCGACGTCGTGCTCTACAGCAAGTACGGCGGTACCGAGGTGAAGTACAACGGCGAGGAGTACCTCGTCCTCTCGGCCCGCGACGTCCTCGCGATCATCGAGAAGTAGTTCACCGCTTCACCTCCAAGCACCTTTGCTTGAACTGCGCCCCTGGCCCCCGCATCCGTAAGAAGCCGGGCGCCCGGGGCGCAGTGCCGTTTTGATCCAGATTTCCGAGAGGGCTCCCGCTGCCATGGCGAAGATCCTGAAGTTCGACGAGGACGCCCGTCGCGCCCTCGAGCGCGGCGTCAACAAGCTGGCCGACACGGTCAAGGTGACGATCGGCCCCAAGGGCCGCAACGTCGTCATCGACAAGAAGTTCGGCGCTCCGACCATCACCAACGACGGCGTCACCATCGCCCGTGAGGTGGAGATCGAGGACCCGTACGAGAACCTCGGCGCCCAGCTGGTGAAGGAGGTGGCGACCAAGACCAACGACATCGCGGGTGACGGTACGACCACCGCCACCGTGCTGGCCCAGGCGCTCGTCCGCGAGGGTCTGAAGAACGTCGCCGCCGGCGCCTCCCCGGCCGCTCTGAAGAAGGGCATCGACGCCGCGGTCAAGGCCGTCTCCGACGACCTGCTCGCCTCGGCCCGCCCGATCGACGAGAAGTCGGACATCGCCGCCGTCGCCGCGCTGTCCGCCCAGGACCAGCAGGTCGGCGAGCTCATCGCCGAGGCCATGGACAAGGTCGGCAAGGACGGCGTCATCACCGTCGAGGAGTCCAACACCTTCGGGCTGGAGCTGGACTTCACCGAGGGCATGGCCTTCGACAAGGGCTACCTGTCGCCGTACTTCGTGACCGACCAGGAGCGTATGGAGGCCGTCCTCGACGACCCGTACATCCTGATCAACCAGGGCAAGATCTCCTCGATCGCCGACCTGCTGCCGCTGCTGGAGAAGGTCATCCAGACCAACTCCTCCAAGCCGCTGCTGATCATCGCCGAGGACGTCGAGGGCGAGGCCCTGTCCACCCTGGTCGTCAACAAGATCCGCGGCACCTTCAACGCGGTCGCGGTCAAGGCCCCCGGCTTCGGTGACCGCCGCAAGGCGATGCTGCAGGACATGGCGATCCTCACCGGCGCCACGGTCATCTCCGAGGAGGTCGGCCTCAAGCTCGACCAGGTCGGCCTGGACGTGCTGGGCTCCGCCCGCCGTGTCACGGTCACCAAGGACGACACGACCATCGTCGACGGCGCCGGCAACTCCGAGGACGTCGTGGGCCGCGTCGCGCAGATCAAGGCCGAGATCGAGAACACCGACTCCGACTGGGACCGCGAGAAGCTCCAGGAGCGCCTCGCGAAGCTGGCCGGCGGCGTGTGCGTGATCAAGGTCGGCGCCGCCACCGAGGTGGAGCTGAAGGAGAAGAAGCACCGTCTGGAGGACGCCATCTCCGCGACCCGCGCCGCGGTCGAGGAGGGCATCGTCTCCGGTGGTGGCTCCGCACTGGTCCACGCCGTCAAGGTCCTCGAGGGCAACCTCGACAAGACCGGCGACGAGGCCACCGGTGTCGCGGTCGTCCGCCGCGCCGCCGTCGAGCCGCTGCGCTGGATCGCCGAGAACGCCGGCCTCGAGGGCTACGTCATCGTCTCCAAGGTGGCCGAGCTGGAGAAGGGCAACGGCTACAACGCCGCCACCGGCGAGTACGGCGACCTGGTCAAGGCCGGCGTCATCGACCCGGTGAAGGTCACCCGCTCCGCCCTGGAGAACGCCGCCTCCATCGCCTCCCTCCTGCTGACGACCGAGACCCTGGTCGTCGAGAAGAAGGAAGAGGAAGAGCCGGCCGCCGCCGGCCACGGCCACGGGCACGCCCACTGAGCCCTGAGCCGGGTTCCGGCCCCGGCTGAGCCGGGCCGAGCCGACGGTGCCCAGTCCCCCGCGGGGGACTGGGCACCGTTTCGTTCTCCCTGAGCCCGGGTGCGCGCCGGGCGACTACTGCTCCAGCGCGTCCAGCGCCCCCAGCTGCTGCATCAGCCCCAGCTGGTCGTGCTGCCACCAGGTCTCGGCGATCTTCCCGTTGTCCCGGAAGCGGAACACGGTCGTCCCGGTCATGGTGACCTGCCTGTCCGTGGCGGGAATCCCCAGGAAGTCCGCCTTGTGCGTGGCGTTCCAGGTCCACCGCGTGCAGGCCCGGTCGCCCTGGGCGATCACGTCCTCGACCGCGAAGGCGAAGTCGAAGGCGTCCCGCCACATCCGGTACTCGCCGCGGACGGCGTCGAGACCGATCGTGTCCTGCGGGTTGACCGGGTCGTGGCTGTGGATGTCCTCGTCGAGCAGGTCGTTGAGCGGCGGCAGCTCACCCGGGGTGGCGAGCGTCCGGTGGAAGCGGCGGACCGTCGCCGCGTACAACGGCTCGTCCCGCACCACGTCCAGATCGGTGAACGTGGGCGTCTCGTCGCACAGGGCGACCATGTCCCGGAAGATCCGGCCGGTCTCCGGGAGCCGCGAGTTCCGCACCGCCTCCTCGTACGACGGGAACTCCACCACCTCGACGACGTGCGACGCGTCCGAGCGGTCCGTGCCGACCACCGCGTGCGTCGCGGTCCGCTTCCCCTTGGTCTGCTCGACCCAGTCGTCCATGAGCCGGTTCATCTCGTCCAGCCGGCTGGTCCTGCACTCGATGAGCTGTACGAAGGTCATGACGCCGCCTCCGGCCCCCCTGGTCCGGTTCCGTCACGCCCATTTTCGCACCGCAGTGACGGCGTCACCCGTCCTAGCGGGGCCCGTACTTGCGCCCCGTCCGAGAGCTGATCCCGCCCATCAGGCCGCGCGGCGCCACCTTCACCAGTCCCATCAGCACCTTGTAGCGCGGGTCCGGGACGGACAGCGACTTGCCGCGCGCGAGATCGGCCAGCGCCGCCGCGACCAGCTTGTCGGCGTCCAGCCACATCCAGTTCGGGATGTTGTCCGTGCCCATCCCGGCCCGCTCGTGGAACTCCGTGCGCACGAAGCCGGGGCACAGCGCCATCAGCCGGACGCCGCTGTCCGCCAGGTCCCTGGCCGCGCCCTGGGTGAACTGCACGACCCACGCCTTGGACGCCCCGTACGTACCCCGCGGCACGAAGGCCGCCACCGAGGCCACGTTGACCACGCCGCCGCGCCCGCGCTCCCGCATCGCCCCGGCGGCCGCCGACGTCAGCCGGAGCACCGCCTCGCAGTGCACCTTCAGCATCCGCAGCTCGTCGGCCATGGACACGTCCAGGTAGCGGCCCTTGTTGCCGAAGCCCGCGTTGTTGACCAGCAGGTCGACCGGGTTCCTGCGGTCACCCAGGCGGGCCGCGACCGCCTCGATGCCGTCGTCGGTGGCGAGGTCGGCGGTCAGCACCTCCGCCTCGATGCCGTGCCGGTCGTGCAGCTCGGTCGCCTGCTCGCGCAGCCGCTTGGTGTCCCGCGCGACCAGGACCAGGTCGTGCCCGTCCGCCGCCAGCCGCCGCGCGAACGCGGCGCCGATGCCCGCGGTCGATCCCGTAATCAGAGCCGTTGTCATGGCCCAAGGGTAGTTACCCGGACGGACCGCGTCCGCTACCGGTGACAGGCCTTCAGCGGCCCTGTTCGGCGACGTACTTGCGGGCCGCCGCCAGGGCCTCCGGGTGCAGCGCCGCACCGGCGGCGAGCAGGCGCGGCAGCAGCTCCCGCTCCGTGGTGACGGCGCGGAACTCCATCGCCGCCGTCACCCCGTGGTCCGGCCGGTGCACGATCTCGATCGGATCGCCCGCCCGTATCTCACCCGGCTCGATCACCCGCAGGTAGGCACCCGTCGCGCCCTTACGGGTGAACCTCTTCACCCAGCCCCGTTCGCCCAGGTGGCCCTGGAACGTACGGCAGGGGATCCGCCCCGAGGTCACCTCCAGAACCACCCCGGCACCGATCCGCCAGCGCTCGCCGACCAGCGCCCCGGAGACGTCCAGCCCGCTCGTCGTGAGGTTCTCGCCGAAGCGGCCGTTGGCCAGTGACCGGCCCAGCTCGGGCTCCCACGCGTCGAGGTCCTCGCGCGCGTACGCGTACACCGCCTGGTCGTCCCCGCCGTGATGGCGCAGCTCGCACACCGTGTCCCCGGCGAGCCCGCTCCCGCCCACCCCCTTCGGCCCCGGAGCGGCCACCCGCACCGGCCCGTCGGCCGGGCGCTTGTCGATGCCGGTCACCCCCTGGGGCTGGTCCGTGTACGGCACCACCTGCGGACGGCCGAGATTGACCGAGAGAAGCTTCATGCCCGCACGGTACGGGACGTGCCTCAAAGCGTCGACGCATTATTGGGCGCCGCACCCAAGACGGCCTTATGCTCGGGGGGTGATCGAGGCCCGTCATCTCCGCGTCCTGCGCGCCGTCGCCACCACCGGCTCCTTCTCGGCGGCGGGGCGCGAACTGGGCTGCACCCAGCCGGCGGTCAGCCAGCAGATGAAGGCCCTGGAGGCGTCGGTCGGCACCCCGCTGCTGGTCCGCGGCGGCCGGGAGATGCGGCTGACCCAGGCCGGCGAGGCGCTCGTCCGGCACGCGTCCGGGATCCTGGCCGGGCTCACCGCCGCCGAGGAGGAGGTGGCCGCGATCGCCGGGCTGCGGGCGGGCCGGGTCCGGCTGGTCTCCTTCCCCAGCGGCAGCTCCGCCCTCGTCCCCACCGCCCTCGCCGCCCTGCGCGCCGCCCACCCCGGCACCCGGGTCTCCCTGGAGGAGGCCGAGCCGCCGCACTCCGTCGAGCTGCTGCGCGAGGGCGACTGCGATGTGGCGCTCGCCTTCCGGTACGAGGGCGCGACGGGCGCCGAGGAGTGGGGCGACCTCGTCGTGCGGCCGCTGCTGACGGACCGCCTGGTGGGCCTCGTGCCCGAGCGGCACCGCCTCGCGCGCGCGGAGTCGGTGGCCATCGGCGAACTGGCCGGGGAACCCTGGATCGCGGGCTGCCCGCGCTGCCGGGGGCAGCTGGTGGAGGTCTGCGAGAGCGCGGGCTTCACCCCCCGCATCGACTTCGCCACCGACGACTACCCGGCGGTGGTCGGCCTGGTGGGCGCGGGTCTCGGGGTCGCCGTGCTGCCCCAGCTGGCGATCGAGTCGGTGCGGCCCAGGGGTGCCCGCGTCCTCGCCCTGGAGCCGGCGGTGCGCCGGGAGATCGTCGCCCTCACCCTGCCCGACCTGGCCCAGGTGCCGGCGGTGGCGGCCACGCTGGAGCAGCTGGCCCGGGCCGCGCGTCGCTGAGGCGCCGGAGCAGGCGGACGCTGAGGCGGAGGCCGAGGCGGCGCAGAGAACGCGGCGCAGAGAACGCGGCGCAGAGAACGCGGCGCAGAGAACGCGGCGCAGAGAAAACGGGCACGCCTGTGCGCGCCCGGTGGCGACCGTGCAGAAACGTTCCTTCAGTTGTCCGGGGCGGTGTCCCCGCTGGCTGACGACGCCGACACCAGCCGGTTCCGCGCCCGCCCCATGAGCTCTTCGCGCTCGTCCTCGGTCAGGCCGCCCCACACCCCGTACGGCTCGCGCACCGCCAGGGCGTGTGCCGCGCACTGCGCGCGGACCGGGCACCTCATGCAGACCTCCTTGGCCGAGTTCTCTCGAGCGCTCCGAGCCGCCCCGCGCTCGCCCTCCGGATGGAAGAAGAGCGAGCTGTCGACCCCGCGGCAGGCAGCCAGCAGCTGCCAGTCCCACAGGTCCGCGTTCGGTCCGGGAAGGCGGGAGAAATCTGCCATTGCGTGACCCCTTGTAGCCGTTCTGGGCGGATACGGTGCCAACGACCGTACATCTCCGGTCTAAGGAGATGAAAATATGACTCATTGCGAATCTAGCTCCAGACACCGAAAAACGGTACGAAAAAGGACCGAACGGGGCATAGGTTGTGTTGAAAAGTTGAGGATCCGCCCGACATGTCTGCACCGTGTCGACGCCCTCACGTAGAGTGCCGAAGACGGCATGTAGCCCCGTAACTCTTTCGAGTGACCGTCGTTGAGAGTGCGGAGGCGGTTGAGAACACAAGCGCTCGGGCAGGCGTCCGAGGCGGTCGACCGCACAGGTGACGATTCCGTACCAGCCTGGAGGCTCAAGGTGACGCGCATCAGCTGCGGAGGGCGGCCATGACATCCGTCCTCGTCTGCGACGACTCCCCGCTTGCCCGAGAGGCGCTGCGCCGCGCGGTCGCGACCGTGCCCGGCGTCGAGCGCGTGACGACCGCGGCCAACGGCGAGGAGGTCCTCCGCCGCTGGGGAGCGGACCGCTCGGACCTCATCCTGATGGACGTGCGCATGCCCGGTCTGGGCGGCGTCGAGACCGTGCGCCGGCTGCTGTCCGCCGACCCGGGCGCACGCATCATCATGCTCACCGTCGCCGAGGACCTCGACGGCGTGGCCCTCGCCGTCGCCGCCGGTGCCCGGGGTTACCTGCACAAGGACGCCTCCCGCGCGGAGCTGCGGGCCACGGTGACCCAGGCCCTCGCCGACCCGACCTGGCGGTTGGCCCCGCGCCGGCTGCGCTCCGCCGAGATGGGCGCCGCGCCCACGCTCACCGCGCGTGAGATCCAGGTCCTGGAGGGCATGAGCCACGGCCGCTCCAACGCCGAGATCGGCCGCGAGCTGTTCCTCTCCGAGGACACCGTCAAGACCCACGCCCGGCGGCTGTTCAAGAAGCTCGGCGCCTCGGACCGGGCGCACGCGGTCGCGCTCGGTTTCCGTTGGGGACTGGTCCGGTAGGACGGTGAGCCCTGGGGCCTGTGGCGAACGTCCCGTCGTCCGCCCTGAGGGCGGGCCCGCCGCCCACCGCGACGGGGCCGCCCGCGCGCGGGCCCGTGCCGGCGCGGGGGAGACCGATGTCACGCTCGGTGTGTGCGCTCGGCATACCGACGTCGCGGCCGGCCCTGACCGGGGCGGGGACGGTCCCGTGCCCCCCGCCCGCCGCGGCGGAAGGGGAGTCCGGCGGCCCGCCGAGCCGCCCGGTGCGGCGGTCTGTCGGGCGACCGATGCCAGTTTCGCCGCGGATGGCGCATCCTTGAGGTGTGGAGTTCCTCGGGGACGAGTCGGTCGAGCGGAAGGGGAGGGCGCAGGGAATGAGTGCCGGCGCACCTGCTCATAACGCTTCGGTGCACAACCACGAGCACGATGCGACGGACCGGACGGCCGCAAGGCACCATGGACCGATGCGCGACGACGAGGCGGGCACGGCTCAGGGCACGATCGGTGCGCTCGTCCACCGCGCCGTCGACGGGGACGAGCAGGCCACGCACGACCTGCTCGCCCATGTCCACCCCCTCGCGCTGCGCTACTGCCGCACCCGTCTGTCCCGGCTCCCGGGCGACGCGCGCCACTTCGTCGAGGACCTCGCGCAGGAGGTCTGCGTCGCGGTCCTGCTCGCCCTGCCGCGCTACCGGGACACCGGCCGTCCCTTCGAGGCCTTCGTCTTCGCCATCGCCTCGCACAAGGTCGCCGACCTCCAGCGGGCCGCGATGCGCCACCCCGGTTCGACGGCCGTCCCCTCGGACGAGATGCCGGAGCGCCCCGACGACTCCCTCGGCCCCGAGGAGCGCGCCCTGCTCAGCAGCGACGCCGAGTGGGCGAAGAAACTGCTGGCCAACCTCCCCGAGAACCAGCGCGAGCTGCTGCTCCTGCGCATCGCGGTGGGCTTGACGGCGGAGGAGACGGGACAGATGTTGGGAATGTCACCCGGCGCGGTCCGGGTGGCCCAGCACCGGGCGCTGAGCCGGTTGCGGGCGCTCGCCGAGCAGTAACCGCCGGTGGTCCAGGGGCGGTAGGCGCCTTCCGTGAACGGACGGGCGGCCCTTCCCGTACGAACGTGCGAGTCCGTACGAATGTACGAGGCTCGGGGTCCTCCTGAATCGTGGAATGAGCTGGCCGCGCTTCCCGTTAGCATGGACATCCGCACCGATCAAGGCCATTTGGGGAAGGTGTCATGACTGCGAACGTCGACGGAGTGCCCGGTAAATTCGCGACACTCGGGCTGACCTACGACGACGTGCTGCTGCTGCCGGGCGCGTCGGACATGGCGCCCGACGAGATCGACACCGCCTCGTACGTCTCCAAGAACGTGCGGGTCAACATCCCGCTGCTGTCCGCCGCGATGGACAAGGTCACCGAGTCGCGCATGGCGATCGCCATGGCCCGCCAGGGCGGCGTCGGCGTGCTGCACCGCAACCTCTCCATCGAGGACCAGGCCAACCAGGTCGACCTGGTGAAGCGCTCGGAGTCCGGCATGGTCGCGGACCCCATCACGGTGCATCCCGACGCCACCCTCGCCGAGGCCGACGCGCTGTGCGCCAAGTTCCGGATCAGCGGCGTGCCGGTCACGGACCCGGCCAAGAAGCTGCTCGGCATCGTCACCAACCGTGACATGGCCTTCGAGACCGACCGTTCGCGCCGTGTGCGCGAGGTCATGACGCCGATGCCGCTGGTCACCGGGAAGGTCGGCATCTCCGGCGTCGAGGCCATGGAGCTGCTGCGCAAGCACAAGATCGAGAAGCTGCCGCTGGTCGACGACGAGGGCGTCCTCAAGGGCCTGATCACCGTCAAGGACTTCGTCAAGGCGGAGAAGTACCCCAACGCCGCCAAGGACGCCGAGGGCCGCCTGCTGGTCGGTGCCGCGGTCGGTGTCGCCGGTGACGCCTTCGAGCGCGCCCAGGCCCTGATCGAGACCGGTGTCGACTTCATCGTCGTCGACACCGCGCACGGCCACTCCCGGCTGGTCGGCGACATGATCGCCAAGATCAAGTCCAACTCCTCGGGCGTCGACGTCATCGGCGGCAACATCGCCACCCGCGACGGCGCCAAGGCCCTCGTCGACGCCGGCGCCGACGGCATCAAGGTGGGTGTCGGACCGGGCTCGATCTGTACCACCCGTGTGGTCGCCGGCGTCGGCGTCCCGCAGGTCACCGCCATCTACGAGGCCGCGCTCGCCGCCAGGGAGGCCGGTGTCCCGGTCATCGGCGACGGTGGCCTGCAGTACTCGGGCGACATCGCCAAGGCCCTGGTCGCGGGCGCCGACACGGTGATGCTGGGCTCCCTGCTCGCGGGCTGCGAGGAGTCGCCGGGCGAGCTGCTGTTCATCAACGGCAAGCAGTTCAAGTCGTACCGCGGCATGGGCTCGCTGGGCGCCATGCAGACCCGCGGCGACCGCAGGTCGTTCTCCAAGGACCGCTACTTCCAGGAGGGCGTCGCCTCCGACGAGCAGCTGATCCCCGAGGGCATCGAGGGCCAGGTGCCCTACCGCGGCCCGCTCTCCTCGGTCGTCCACCAGCTGGTCGGCGGTCTGCGCCAGTCGATGTTCTACGTCGGCGGCAGGACGGTGCCCGAGCTCCAGGCGAACGGCCGCTTCGTCCGGATCACCTCGGCGGGCCTGAAGGAGAGCCACCCGCACGACATCCAGATGACGGTCGAGGCGCCGAACTACAGCCGTCAGTGACGCGCACGGGCACGTGAGGCACGGCGAAGGCGGCCCCGGAGCATCCGGGGCCGCCTTCGCCGTGCCCGTCGGCGATACTGGAAGGCGCTGCAACGCATTCGTGGAAAGGCCACAGACGTGACTGAGATCGAGATCGGGCGCGGCAAGCGCGGCCGCCGGGCGTACGCCTTCGACGACATCGCCGTCGTCCCCAGCCGCCGTACGCGGGACCCGAAGGAGGTCTCGATCGCCTGGCAGATCGACGCCTACCGCTTCGAGCTGCCCTTCCTGGCCGCCCCCATGGACTCCGTCGTCTCCCCGGCCACCGCGATCCGCATCGGGGAGCTGGGCGGGCTCGGCGTGCTGAACCTCGAGGGCCTGTGGACGCGGTACGAGGACCCGCAGCCGCTGCTCGACGAGATCGCCGGGCTGCCCGCCGAGGCGGCGACCCGCCGCCTGCAGGAGATCTACGCCGCTCCCATCAAGGAGGAGCTGATCGGCGCGCGCATCAAGGAGGTGCGCGACTCCGGCGTGGTGACCGCCGCGGCGCTCTCCCCGCAGCGCACCGCCCAGTTCTCCAAGGCGGTCGTGGACGCGGGCGTGGACATCTTCGTCATCCGGGGCACCACGGTGTCGGCGGAGCACGTCTCGTCCTCGCACGAGCCGCTGAACCTGAAGCAGTTCATCTACGAGCTCGACGTCCCGGTGATCGTCGGCGGCTGTGCCACCTACACCGCGGCCCTGCACCTGATGCGCAGCGGCGCGGCCGGTGTCCTGGTCGGCTTCGGCGGCGGCGCCGCGCACACCACGCGCAACGTGCTGGGCATCCAGGTCCCGATGGCCACGGCCGTGGCCGACGTGGCCGCCGCCCGCCGCGACTACATGGACGAGTCCGGCGGCCGGTACGTGCACGTGATCGCGGACGGCGGCGTCGGCTGGTCCGGTGACCTGCCGAAGGCGATCGCCTGCGGCGCCGACTCGGTGATGATGGGCTCCCCGCTGGCCCGCGCGACGGACGCGCCCGGCAGGGGCCACCACTGGGGCATGGAGGCCGTCAACGAGGAGCTGCCGCGCGGCAAGAAGGTCGACCTCGGCACGGTCGGCACGATCGAGGAGATCCTCACCGGCCCGTCCCACTTCCCCGACGGCTCGATGAACTTCTTCGGTGCCCTGCGCCGCGCCATGGCCACGACCGGCTACAGCGAGCTCAAGGAGTTCCAGCGGGTCGAGGTGACGGTGGCGGACAGCCAGCACAGGCGCTGAGCGCTCCGCCGGTCCGGCGGCCGGACCGGCGCGCCCCTCGGGGGCGGGCGTGCGGATAGGACGGCAAGGGCCCGTCCACCTCGGGTGGACGGGCCCTTCGGCTGCCCCGGTGTCAGGCCGCGGCCTTCTTGGCGCCCGAGAACGCGGCGAACGCGGCGATCGCGAAGAAGACGAAGGTGAGCGGGTCGGCGTCCGCCTTCCAGGCCTCCTGGACGAGGCCGAAGTGCTGGAAGAACAGCTCCGAGAAGCTCACGCCGACCGCGTCGGCGCCGATCATTGCCTCGCCGACCAGCTGGCCGATGTAGACCGAGCCCAGCGCGAGCACCGCCCCGACGATCCCGAGGGCGGGGTTGCGGCCGCCCACCTTGCCCGCGGCGAGGCCGATGACGAAGCCGACGCCGACCGCCGCCCAGCCGATCTCGTGCTTGGTCAGGCCGATGACGACACCGTAGAGGGCCGCGGCGACCAGGGCCGCACCGAGCGCGGCCGCCAGGCCGAGGCCGAGGTTGTCCTTCTGCGGCGCGGGCGGCACCGGCGGGGCGAACGGGGCCCCGGCGGGGGCCTGCTGGGCGTACGGGTTGGCGCCGGCGGGCTGGGCCTCGGCAGGCTGGGCCTCGGCAGGCTGGGGCTGCGGCTCGGAGTGCGGCGGTGGAGCTGACTGGCTCATGACAGGAATCCCCCCGTGGTACGGCAGAGCTGAATCGCGTGGTGAGGACGCACGGCTGTGCGACGAGTGGGGACATTAGCAGGCAGCGGTGACAACGCCGACGGAGTTGTGCGCCGGGAACGACGGAGTTGTCGGCCGGGAACGACGGAGTTGTCGGCCCGGAACGACGGCGTCATGCGCCCCCGGGGTCCCCGCGGCCCCGCTCAGAGCCGGTGCGCGGTCCCCGCGGGCGTGGCCCCCCGTGTGTCCAGCAGCAGCTGGGCCTTCACCGACAGGCCCTGGAGGTCGTACGTGCGGTGCTGCTGGAGCAGGACCGTGAGGTCGGCGTCGGCGGCGGCCTCGTAGAGGGAGTCCGCGCGCGGGACGGGGCGGTCCAGGACGCTCCAGGAGCCCACGTACGGGTCGTGGTAGCTGACGGCGGCGCCCAGTTCCATCAGCCGGACGGCGATCTCGCGCGCGGGCGTCTCCTGCTGGTCGCCGAGGTCCGCCTTGTAGGTGACGCCCAGCAGCAGCACGCGCGCGCCGCGGGCCGACTTGCCGTGCTCGTTGAGCAGGGCGGCGGCGCGCTGGACGACGTAGCGGGGCATCCGGCTGTTCACCTCCTGGGCCAGTTCCACCATGCGCAGGTTGCGGCCGGCGTGGCCGGTCAGGTCCTGCGCGAGGCCGTGACCGCCGACGCCGGGGCCCGGCCGGAAGGCCTGGAAGCCGAACGGCTTGGTCTCCGCGCAGCGGATGACGTCCCACAGGTCGACGCCGAGGTCGTGGCAGAGCACGGCCATCTCGTTGACGAGCGCGATGTTCACGTGCCGGTAGTTGGTCTCGAGCAGCTGCACGGTCTCCGCCTCGCGCGGGCCACGCGCGCGTACCACCTTGTCGGTGAGCCGTCCGTAGAAGGCGGCTGCCGACTCGGTGCAGGCGGGGGTGAGACCGCCGATGACCTTGGGGGTGCCGGCCGGGGTGAAGTCACGGTTGCCGGGGTCGACGCGGCTGGGGGAGTAGGCGAGGTGGAAGTCGCGGCCCGCGCGCAGTCCCGAGCCCTCCTCCAGCAGCGGCCGCAGGAACTCCTCGGTCGTGCCGGGGCGCACGGGCGACTCCAGGATCACCGTGGTGTGCGGACGCAGCCGCTGCGCCAGGGTGCGGGCGGCCGCCTCGACCTGGCCGAGGTCGGGCCCGCCCTCCGCCCCGCGCGGGGTCGGCGCGCAGATGACGGCGGTGCGTACCCGGCCCAGCGCCGCGGGGTCGTCGGCCGGAGTGAAGCCCCCCGCGAGCATCCGGCGCAGCTCGGCGGGGCTGAGGGAGCCCGGTTCGGGGCCGGTGGCGTATCCGAGTGTGGAGATGCCGGCGGCGACGGCGGCCTGCGCCAGGGGGAGACCGTAGGGGCCGAGTCCGATGACGGCGAGGTCTGCGGGCATGGCGTGAGCCGTCCTTCCCAGTAGCCGAAGCGGGACAGGTGCGCAAGCCCGGTGGACAGGAGGGACGAGCGCAATGTCAGACTAGGAGTAAATATGACCTTGATGCGGGATTGCGTTCATGTGTCTTCCGCTGCTCACGCGCCGGTTGTCCACAGGCTGGGGGCGAGTGGTGGCTGAAGTGGGGCAAGCCGGTCAGAATTCTGGGCATGGGGGGAGAGGGACCGGGCTTCGCCCACCGGGTGCGGCCCGCGCAACCGAGCACGGAGAGCGGGAGGCAGCGGTGAGGACAGCGACACTGGGGCCGGCGCAGCGCGCCGAGTCCCTGGCGGCCATGGCCGAGCGTGAACTGGACGTGCTGGTCGTCGGTGGCGGAGTGGTCGGCGCGGGCACCGCGCTGGACGCCGTCACCCGCGGCCTGGCCACGGGGCTGGTCGAGGCCCGCGACTGGGCGTCGGGCACCTCCAGCAGGTCCAGCAAGCTCATACACGGCGGCCTGCGCTATCTGGAGATGCTCGACTTCGCGCTCGTCCGCGAGGCACTGAAGGAACGCGGGCTGCTGCTGGAGCGCCTCGCCCCGCACCTGGTCAAGCCGGTGCCGTTCCTGTACCCGCTCCAGCACAAGGGCTGGGAGCGCTGGTACGCCGGATCGGGCGTCGCCCTCTACGACGCCATGTCGATGGCCCGCGGTCACGGCCGGGGCCTGCCCGTGCACCGCCACCTGAGCCGCCGTCAAGCACTGCGGGTGGCGCCCGCCCTGCGCAAGGACGCGCTGGTCGGCGCCCTGCAGTACTACGACGCCCAGATGGACGACGCCCGCTTCGTGGCCACCCTCGTGCGCACGGCGGTGTCGTACGGCGCCCGTGCCGCCAACCGCGCGCGCGTGACCGCGTTCCTGCGCGAGGGCGAACGGGTCGTGGGCGCCCGGGTGCGGGACGTCGAGGGCGGCGGGGAGTACGAGATCCGCGCCAAGCAGGTCGTCAACGCCACCGGTGTGTGGACCGACGACACCCAGGGGCTGGTGGGGGAGCGGGGGCAGTTCCACGTCCGCGCCTCCAAGGGCATCCACCTCGTCGTCCCCAAGGACCGCATCCACTCCACGACCGGCCTGATCCTGCGCACGGAGAAGTCGGTCCTGTTCGTCATCCCGTGGGGCCGGCACTGGATCGTCGGGACCACCGACACCGACTGGGACCTCGACAAGGCCCACCCGGCCGCCTCCAGCGCCGACATCGACTACCTGCTGGAACGCGTCAACTCGGTCCTCTCGGTGCCTCTGTCCCGCGACGACGTCCAGGGTGTGTACGCGGGCCTGCGTCCGCTGCTCGCCGGGGAGTCCGACGCGACCAGCAAGCTGTCGCGGGAGCACACCGTGGCGCACCCGGTGCCGGGGCTGGTGGTCGTCGCGGGCGGCAAGTACACGACGTACCGGGTGATGGCGAAGGACGCCGTCGACGAGGCGGTGCACGGGCTCGACCTGCGGGTCGCCGAGTGCGTCACCGAGGACGTCCCGCTGCTGGGCGCGGAGGGCTACCGGGCGCTGTGGAACGCGCGCGCCCGGACGGCCGCCCGGACCGGACTGCACGTGGTGCGGGTGGAGCACCTGCTGAACCGGTACGGCTCGAACGCCGAGGAGGTCCTGGACCTCATCGCCGCCGACCCCACGCTCGGCGAGCCGCTGCAGGCCGCCGACGACTATCTGCGCGCAGAGGTGGTGTACGCCGCTTCCCACGAGGGCGCCCGGCACCTGGACGACGTGCTCACCCGCCGCACCCGCATCTCCATCGAGACCTTCGACCGGGGCACCCGCAGCGCCCGCGAGGCAGCCGAGCTGATGGCGCCGGTACTCGGCTGGGACAAGGACCAGATCGATCGCGAGGTCCAGCACTACGAGAAGCGGGTCGAGGCCGAACGGGAGTCGCAGCGCCAGCCGGACGACCTGACGGCGGACGCGGCGCGGCTGGGGGCGCCGGACATCGTGCCGTTGTAGCCGGACGGGGACCGGCGCGTCCGCTTCGTACGGCCTGATGCCGGGTCAGGGGTACGACGCCGACGCGCCGGTATGGCCGGAGTGTCCCCGCCGGAGGCATTTCGCCTCCCGCCTCCTCGCCGCCCGTCCGCCCCGAAACGCCGAACCCGCACCTCACCGGGCCCGCATGTCCCACGGGCCCCGGCGGGGCGCGGGGCCCCCTGGGCGTCGAGCACTTGTCGGGTGAGGGACAATGGAGGCTCTGTCAGGGCGGGTTGCATGAGGGGACGCATGTCGGAGGCGGAGCGGGCGGGGACATCTCGTCAGGAGACTCGTCAGGACAACAGCGAGCAGCGTCTTCTCGCGGGCCGGTACCGGCTGGGGGACGTACTCGGCCGCGGCGGCATGGGCACGGTGTGGCGCGCCGAGGACGAGACCCTCGGGCGGACGGTCGCCGTCAAGGAGCTGCGGTTCCCGTCGAACATCGACGAGGACGAGAAGCGGCGTCTGATCACGCGTACCCTGCGCGAGGCCAAGGCGATCGCGCGGATCCGCAACAACAGCGCGGTGACCGTCTTCGACGTGGTCGACGAGGACGACCGCCCCTGGATCGTGATGGAGCTGGTCGAGGGCAAGTCCCTCGCCGAGGTCATCCGCGAGGACGGCGTGCTGGAGCCCAGGCGCGCGGCCGAGGTCGGGCTCGCGGTCCTCGACGTGCTGCGCTCGGCGCACCGCGAGGGCATCCTGCACCGGGACGTGAAGCCGTCCAACGTGCTCATCGCCGAGGACGGCCGGGTCGTGCTCACCGACTTCGGCATCGCGCAGGTCGAGGGCGACCCGTCCATCACCTCCACCGGCATGCTCGTCGGCGCGCCCTCGTACATCTCCCCGGAGCGGGCCCGCGGCCACAAGCCGGGCCCCGCGGCGGACCTGTGGTCGCTCGGCGGCCTGCTGTACGCGGCGGTCGAGGGCGCACCGCCGTACGACAAGGGTTCGGCCATCGCCACGCTCACCGCGGTGATGACCGAGCCGCTGGAGGAGCCCAAGAACGCCGGCCCGCTCAAGGACGTCATCTACGGGCTGCTCAACAAGGATCCGGCCAAGCGGCTCACCGACGCGGGAGCGCGGGCGCTGCTCGACGCGGTGATCAACGCGCCCGGACCGGAGGTCCTGGACGCCACCCGGGTCGTCCCGCTGCCGGTGCCGCCCGGCGGGGCCGGCGACAACGGCGCTGCGGGCGACGGCGGTCCGGGCAAGGAGCCCGGGGAGAAGCTGCGCGGGGCACTGCGTTCCGTCCGCAAGGCCGTCGCGCCGGGGGCGGCCACTTCGGCGTCCGCGTCCCGCACGAAGAGCGGCAACGGCAGCGGCAGCGGCACGGGTGGCGGCGGCAGCGGTGCCGGTACCGGAGCGGCCGCGGCGTCCGGTGGGACGGCTGCCGGGAAGTCCCCCGTGAGGACGTCGAAGGGCGCCGCGTCCGGTAGTACGGCGTCCGGCACCGCGGCCGGTGCCTCGTCCTCGGCTGCGTCCTCGTCCTTGTCCTCGGCTGCGTCCTCGTCCCGGTCCGCCTCCGGGCCGGGACAGCGGTCGGGCGAGGGGGCCGACAAGAAGAGTTCGGGGTGGCCCGTGGTACCGCCGCCGGACCTGGACCTGCCGCCCAGGCCCGTGCCCAGGGCGCCGCTCACCGACGTGGTGCCCAAGCGGACACTCGTGATCATCGCGGTCGTCGTGGCGCTCGCCGTGCTCGGCACGGTGCTCGCCCTGACGCTCGGCGGGGACGACGGCGACTCCTCCAAGGGCGCGAAGAGCGGCGGCGGCAAGGCCGTGGCGAGCGAGAGCGCGAGTGCCGGCCGGAGCCCGAGCGCCTCCACGAAGGAGGACACCGGCGGCGGCACGCGTACGGACGGTGACCATTCCGCGTCCACCGGGACCGGCACCGGCACCGGCACGGCCACGAGCGCGAACACGGCCGACAGCGGGAACGGCAGCGGGTCGTCGGGTTCCGGCGGCGGCTCGAGCGCGCCGGCCGTGTCGAAGCACCAGGGCGGCCAGGGGTACTCGATCGGCCTGCCCAAGGGCTGGAAGTACCAGTCCACCAGCGCCGCGGGAGACCGTTACACCGGGCCCGACGGACAGAAGCTGCTCGTCGCCTGGACGAGCACGCCCAAGGACGACCCGGTGGCGGACTGGCGGAACCAGGAACGCTACATGGTGCGCGCGCAGTACCACCGGATCCGTATAGAGGCCGTGCACTACCGCGGGTGGAACACCGCCGACTGGGAGTTCACCTACGCCGAGGGCGGGACCAAGTACCGGACGATCGACCGCGGTTTCGTCGTCAACGGCCATCAGGGGTACGCGCTCATGTACACCGCGAAGGCGGCCGACTGGGGCAGCCAGCTGCGCAAGGACACCTGGAAGACGCTGACGGAGTCCTTCCAGCCGAAGAAGTGAGCTGATCCGGAGCCGGTTCGGGGCGTGAGAATCCGGCATCCCCCGATGCGGGTTGCCTCCGGCACGTATCGTGAGTGGTTGCGGACCGTACGCGTCCAGGTATGCATACAGAACGGGCCGCGCACGAACGGATGTGACCAACCGGGTGGCCGGGGGAGGCATTGTGGACGACTATGCGGGCCGGGTGATCGCCGACCGCTACCGCCTGCCGCTGCCGCCCTCCGACGAGTACGAACTCACCGAGACCCGGGCCTTCGACACCTACAGCGGCCAGGAAGTCCTGGTCCGTCAGGTGCCGTTGCCCGAGGTGGTCGAGGCCGAGGTGCTCGACGCGGACGGGCTGCCCGACGGATTCACGGCACGCCACAGCGGTGCGCGACGGCCCCCGGCCGGCCGGGCCGCCACCCGGCGCCCCGCCGACCCGGCGGTGCGGCGTGCCGTCGAGGCCGCGCAGGCCGCGGCCCGCATCCCCGACCACCCGCGGCTCGACCAGGTCTTCGACGTGTTCGCCGAGGGCGGCTCGCTGTGGATAGTGAGCGAGCTGGTGGCGGCGCGTCCGCTCGCCGCGCTGCTGGCGGAGCGGCCGCTGACGCCGTACCGGGCCGCGGAGGTCGCCTCCGACGTGCTGATGGCGCTGCGGGTGTTGCACGCCCACGGCTGGGTGCACCGCAACATCACCGCCCGCACCGTCCTGATATGCGACGACGGGCGCGTCATGCTGACCGGCCTCGCGGTCGGCGCGGCGGAGGAGGCCCTGTCCGGGTACGACCCGGTGCCCGCCGGGGACGGCTTCCCCGAGCAGCCGGCCGGAGCCGGCACCGAAGACCCCGCCGGTCCGGACGCCTCCCGAGCCCCCGGTGGGGCGGCGGCCGGAGAGGTGGACCCCGAGGCCGCCCGGCGGGCCGCCATCCAGGCGCGGGCGGCCGGCGGACTCGCCCCCGGCGCGCAGGCGACGGACGTGGTCCCGGCCCCCGGTGCGCCGGCCCGGCGGGCGCTGGAGAGCGGCGAGGACGTCAGGGCCGCCCGGGCCGGGGCGATCGCCGCGTACCGCGCGGGCGCGCGCGCCGCGGCACGCGTGCAGGAGGCCCAGCAGAACGGACGGGCCGCGCTGCCCGGCGCCCACCCGTCCGCCGAGGGCGACACCGGTGCCGCGGGCCGGCCGAACGGCTCGGCCCCACCGCCGTACGCCGTCCCCGGCCAGGGCACCGACCCGCGGACCGGCGCGACGCCACCCGGGCCCCCCGGCCAGATCGCCGACCCCTATGGTGTGCGGCCCACGTCCTGGCACGGCGCCGCCCCGCGCAGCGCCCCCGAAGCCACGCCCCCCGCCGTGCCCGGCGGCCGGCGGCCCACGGAACTGCCCCCGGGCGGTGCCACCACCGGGCCCCCGCCCGCGCCCGGCGAGCCCCGCCCCGCGCCCGGCGGGCCCCGCCCCGCGCCCGGCGAGCCGCACTGGGGCGCCCCGGCCCGCCGCACCCCCGCCACCCCCCTCGCCGCCGAGCGGGCCCGGCAGGTGCGGATGACCGTGGTGGGGCCGGTGACCGAGCGCTGGGCGCCGGAGCAGGCCGGGCCGGTGCACGAGAACTGGCAGCTGGCGGCCCCCATCGGCCCGGCCACCGACCTGTGGGCGCTCGGCGCGCTGCTCTTCCGGGCCGTACAGGGACACGCGCCGTACCCGGAGGAGTCGACGGCCGAGCTGGTGCAGCTGGTGTGCGCGGAGCCGCCCGCCTTCGCGGAGGAGTGCGGACCGCTCAGACCGGTGGTGGAGTCGCTGCTGCGGCAGGACCCCACCGAGCGGCTCGACTTCGAGGAGCTGGGCGGTTGGCTGCGCTCACTGGTGCGCTCCGCGCCCGAGCCGGAGGCCGGCACGCACGTGATAGCGGTGCCGCCCCCCGATCGGAGCCGGCTGCCGATCGTGCGCCGGCGCGGCGAGCTGGTGCGCAGACGGCGCGCCGGTCTGCCCGCGACCAGCGCGCACGGCCGGCACAAGCGGGCCAGGCAGGAGGCGCGTTCGCCGCGCAGTCTCGGCCGCACGCTGCTGTTGCTGGTACTGCTCCTGCTGGCCGGCGCGGTCGCCTACGCCATGCTGTTCATGCCGAAGGCCGGGGACAGCGGCGCGGCGGCGAGCGGCGACCGCACGGGAGCCGCGGGCCAGGCGAGCCAGGCGCCCACGCCCACCGGCTCGGCGTCCTCGGGCGGGACCACGCCGAGCACGGAACCGAGCTCCTCCCGGTCGGCCCCCTCCACCGAGACCCAGACCACCACGGACCCGGACGTCGCCGACGGGTTCACCCTGAGCAAGGACTCCGAGGGCTTCCGGATCGCCGTCGCCAAGGGCTGGGACCGCACGCCCAAGAACGGGCGCGGAGAGGTCGTCTACTCCCACGGGAACTTCGAGCTCATCGTCGTACCGGGGCGGGACAGCGCCTCGAAGTACGGCAGCGACCCGATGGCCTACCAGCGGGACAAGGAGAGCGAGCTCCAGCCCTACCGCGACTCCAGCTGGGCCACGGCCACCGGCCTGAAGACCATAGAGGTCGGCGGACGGTCCATGGCCGAGGGGCAGTTCACCTGGACCGACGGTCAGGGACGCGACCTGTTCGTCCGCAACATCGCGATCCTCATCGACGGCCGCTACCACATCGTGCAGGTCCGCGGCCCGGAGGCGGAACGGGACGAGGTGACGCGGCTGTACGAGCAGGCGTCGGCTACTTACCGGTACACCGGCTGACGCCAAGACAGCCCCCGATGGTTGCCCCGAATTCCACGAAGCGAGAACCGTCACAGTGCTGTCTCCATGGCCCCCCGCTTGTTCCCAGTCGGCAGGCGGATCCTTAGTCTGACCCTGTCAAGACCATTGCGGGGCAACGTGAATCAGATGCAGGGCCTGCTCGTCGCGGGCCGCTACCGGCTCGTCGACTCCATAGGCAGCGGCGGCATGGGCCGGGTGTGGCGCGCCCACGACGAGGTGCTGCACCGGGCGGTCGCCGTCAAGGAGTTGACCGCCGCGCTCTACGTCTCCGACAGCGACCAGGCGGTGCTGCTCGCCCGCACCAGGGCCGAGGCACGCGCCGCCGCCCGCATCAACCACTCCGCCGTCGTCACCGTGCACGACGTCCTCGAACACGACGGCCGTCCGTGGATCGTGATGGAGCTCGTCGAGGGCAACTCCCTGGCCGACGCGGTCAAGGAGCAGGGGCGCGTGGAGCCCCGGGAGGCGGCCCGCATCGGCCTGTGGGTGCTGCGCGCGCTGCGTGCCGCGCACACCGCCGGAGTACTGCACCGGGACGTCAAGCCGGGCAACGTCCTGCTCGGCCGCGACGGCCGGGTCCTGCTCACCGACTTCGGCATCGCGCAGATCGAGGGCGACTCCACCATCACCCGCACCGGAGAGGTCGTCGGCTCGGTCGACTACCTCGCCCCCGAGCGGGTGCGTGGCCACGACCCGGGCCCGTCCTCCGACCTGTGGGCGCTCGGCGCCACGCTGTACACGGCGGTCGAGGGCCGCTCGCCGTTCCGCCGCACCTCACCGCTGACCACCATGCAGGCGGTCGTCGAGGAGGAGGCCGCCGAGCCGCAGCACGCCGGCCCGCTCGGACCCGTCATCACCGCCCTGCTGTGCAAGGACCCGGCGCACCGGCCCGCCGCGGACGAGGCGGAGCGGATGCTCGCCGAAGCCGCGGAGGGGCGACGACCGAGCGCGGCGCAGGCCTTCGTGCCCACGCGGAACGGCGGTTCGTTCACGGGGACGGGGCCGCAGAACCCGGCCGGGACGGGGCCCCAGTACTCCGCCGGGTCGGAGTCCCCGTACTCCGGTGGGTCGGGATCCCCGTACTCCAGCGGTTCAGGATCCCCGTACTCCAGCGGGACGGGAACGCCGTACCCGCCGCAGGCCGCGGCGCCCCCGTACGGCCAGGGGCACGGCTACGGTCAGAGCCACAGCCCGAGCCAGGGCCCCGGCACGACGCCGACGACGGTCGGCCCCCCGGACGTCCCCCAGCCCCCGGCGACCGCCCGTCCCCGGCGCCGCCGCCTGCGCATGCTCGCCCTCGTCGTCGCCTTCGCCGCCGTCTTCGGCGGGGTCGGCGCGGTGGCGTGGCAGAAGTACGGCTCCGGGCAGCAGCAGGACGACAACGACTCCGGCGCCTCACCGGCTCCCGGGGACTCGGCCTCCTCCCCGGCCCCGGCAGGCGGCATCCCGTCCGGCTGGGTCACCGAACACGACCCGCTGGGCTTCAGCATCTCCCTGCCCTCCGGGAGCTGGAGGCGCTCGGCGGACACCTTGGACGGCGGCATCAAGCAGATCGACTACTCGCCCGACAACGGCAAGCACTTCGTCCGCATCGCCGTCGACACCTCGCCGGACTTCCTCGACGCCCACTCGCACCAGAAGGACCTCGAGGACTACCTCCGGCGGCACCTGGTCGACTACCGGCGGACCACCCTGAAGACCAACACCTACCGCGACTGCAAGGGTTCGCTGTGGGAGTACACCTGGAACGCGCTGGCGAAGGACCCGCCGTACGTGGCCGGGCCGCGGCACGCCGTCGAGGAGACGTACTTCTCGCGGGAGGGCACCGAGTACGCGATCTACATGTCCACGCCCGAGAAGGACTGGGTGAGGACGAGCAAGCAGTTCAAGTGGGTGCTCCAGAGCTGGCAGCCGCCCGCCTCCTGACCTTTCGGGCGTCGGTTGTCGGCCACCCGGGCGTACGGCCCGGAGCGGCCGCGTCCGTGTGGGGCATGATGGGCCCATGGGGACCGAGGGGGACGACTGCCGTGTGATCGCGGGCCGTTACCGCCTGGAGGCGCGGATCGGGCGCGGCGGCATGGGCGTGGTGTGGCGGGCGACCGACCAGTTGCTGGGCCGCCGGGTCGCGGTCAAGGAACTCGCCCTGGAGGCTTCCCTCTCCGACGACGAGGCACGGCAGCAGCGCGACCGCACCCTGCGCGAGGCCCGGGCGGTCGCCCAGTTGCGCCACCCGCACATCATCGTCGTGCACGACGTCGTGGAGGACGGCGAACGCCCCTACATCGTGATGGAGTTGATCGACGGTGATTCGCTCGCCGAGCGGATCGCGGCGCGCGGCCCGGTCGACGCGGCCGAGGCCGCCCGGGTGGGGATCGGCCTGCTGAGCGCGCTGCGCACCGCGCACGCGGCCGGTGTCCTGCACCGGGACATCAAGCCCGCGAACGTGCTCGTCGAGTCCGGCACGGACCGTGTCGTCCTCACCGACTTCGGGATCGCCCAGGTCGCCGGGGCCACGACGCTCACCGAGACCGGCTCCTTCGTGGGCTCGCCCGAGTACACCGCGCCCGAGCGGATGTCCGGGGTGCGGACCGGACCCGAGTCCGACCTGTGGTCGCTGGGCGCGCTGCTGTGCACCGTGCTCAGCGGGGAGTCACCGTTCCGCCGGGACTCGATCGGCGGCATCCTGCACGCCGTCGTCGCCGCCGAGATCCGCCCGCCCGCGCAGGCAGAGCCGCTGCTGCCCGTCGTACGGGGTCTGCTGGAGCGCGATCCGGACCGGCGGCTGGACGCGGCGGAGGCGGAGCGGATGCTGCGGGCGTTCCTGGAGACGGGCCGCACGCCTCCGGTGCCGTACACGCCGACCCAACGGGACGTCCCCCGCCACACCCCCCAGCCCGCGCCCCCGCCGCAGCCGCCGCCGGCCGGGCACTCCACGCGGGGTGTGCTGGTGGCGGCGCTGCTGGTCGCCGCGATGGCCGGGGCGGGCGTGTCGGCGGCGGCGCTGCTGATGCACGGCGGCGGGGACGGCGGCGGTACGCCGACCAGCTCGGCGCCGGGCACCACGACGAGTGCGTCCGCCTCGCCCGCCCCCACGGTCACCGCGCCCCGGAGCGCCGCCACCAGCCCGGCCGCCACCGGTCCGGCCGCCGCGCACTCCCGCACCGCGCCGTCCGGTTACCGCCTCGTGCGGGACCCGGCTGGCTTCTCCCTCGCGGTGCCGGACGGCTTCACCCGGGACCCGCAGGGCGAGCGCGTCTTCTACATGTCGCCGTGGCAGACCTTCCGCCTCGGCATCAAGACGGCCGACCCGCAGACCGGCGGCCCGCTGGCGGTGATGCGCCGCTCCGCCGCCAACGGTGCCGGCACGAACCCCGGTTACCACGACGGCCGGGTCACGCGGACCACGCACGACGGAAACCCCGCCGCGCTCTGGGAGTTCACCTGGAACGGCTTCAGCCCGGCGGAGGGCCCCAGGCACACCTACGACCTGTGCTGGGAGGAGGACGGCCGGATGTACGACGTGTGGGTGTCGGCGCCGGTGGGGAAGGTCGCGGAGGCGAAGGAGTACTTCGACGTCGCGGTCGACACGTTCGCGCACTCCGACTGAGCCGGCGGCTACCTGAGCCGTCTTGCCATCGCCTTCACGAGCTTGGTCCTCGCCACCTCCAGCGCGAACCGTCCGCCGCCGTCGGGCACGGGTTTGGCGTACCAGGGCAGGCCCTGCCGACGCCACTTGGCCGGAGCGAGGTCCCGGGGCAGCTCGGGAAGGGGTAACACCCACGGCCCGAGCCGAAGCTCGCCGCCCCAGACACCGGCCGGCAGCGTGGCCACCGGTACCCGCACCACGAAGTCACCGCCGGCGCCGGAGACCTGACGGGCGGGAAAAGAGCCGACGCCGCCGCTCTCACTGTCCGTCAGTCCGACCATCAGGGCCCCCTCCGGGTACGAGGCGAGCGTGCACCGCCCGGTGACCTCCAGCTCGGTGAGCGCGTCGGCGGCCCAGCGGATGCCGTCGATACCGAGGTGAGGCAGTACCTCGTGCTTGCACTCTCCGAGGTCGAGGGTGAAGTTGCCGTACGGCTTGGTGGTGTAGAGGGCGACGGCACGGAGCTCCTCGCCGGTAGCGACGACCTGGGCGCTCGTCTTCCTGGAGACGTCCTCGGCCCGCTTGCTGCCGATGCGGACCTCTTTGGACAGGCCCTGGGCGCCGATGGCGAGGGAGATGTCCCACAGCCCGTCGGGGAGCGGCTCGCCGTCGGCGGCGGTGGTGATGTCGACGGCGACCTCGAAACCGGCGAGGTCGTAGGCGAACCGCCCGTCGTCCTCCGCCGCCCCCAGCCCGGGCGTCGCGGTGTGCGTGACGGGCAGCCGGTACGTGACGGGCTCCGACCCGACCGGCCTGTGGTGCGACAGCTGCAATGACGGCAAGGGCTGGCCCACCGTCGACGGGTACGGCGACGACAAGCCGAAGAAGGGCGGCACCGGCAGCGGGAAATCGGGCGGCGGCGGTGGCGGTGGCGGTGGCAGCCCCAGTCCTCCGCCGGCCCAGGCCAAGGCGGACCAGGCCCGCGAGAAGGAGGACGCGGCCAAGCAGCGGGCGATGGCCATCGCCAAGGAACTCGCCGGCATCGCGCCGACGAACTCGGCATCACGGACGCCCTGGACTGCTTCACGACCGGCAGCCTCGGCTCGTGCGGCAACACCGCGCTCAACGTGGTGTCCTCCTTCCTGGGGGGCGGCCCGCTCGCCAAGCTGGCCAAGA
This sequence comes from Streptomyces sp. NPDC004542, assembly GCF_040610035.1. Lineage (NCBI taxonomy): Bacteria > Bacillati > Actinomycetota > Actinomycetes > Kitasatosporales > Streptomycetaceae > Streptomyces > Streptomyces sp. NPDC004542. The sequence continues at coordinate 270,593 of NZ_JBEXLP010000001.1, read as the reverse complement.
AGTACTTGCTCCATATGGACAAAGCCTGGGCCTTGGCCAAGCGCGTCAAGCGCCTCGGTGACGACCTGCTGGACAGCTTCAACGGCTGGCGCAAGAGCCGCAAAGAGGCGAACCGGCTGGAGAAGGTGGCCAAGGAGTGCAACAGCTTTACACCTGACACCAAGGTGCTGATGGCTGACGGCTCGACGAAGAAGATCAAGGACGTCGACATCGGCGACAAGGTCCTGGCCACAGACCCCGCCACTGGTGAGACACGAGCCGAAACCGCCACCGCCGAGATCAAGGGCAACGGGCTCAAGCACCTCGTCCGGATCACCGTCGACGTCGATGGCAAGAAGGGCGGTGAGACGGCCAAGGTCACCGCGACCGACGGCCACCCCCTCTGGGTCCCGGAGCTGAACACCTGGATCAGGGCGACCGACCTGAAGCCGGGCGAGTGGCTGCGCACCAGCGGCGGGACGTACGTCCAGGTCGGCGCGGTGAAGAGGTGGACGGCGCAGCGGGCGACGGTCCATAACCTCACCGTCAGTGATCTGCACACGTACTATGTGCTGGCTGGGCAGACGCCGGTCCTCGTTCACAATTCCGGCGGATGTCCGAAGGTGGGCCTCCTCAGCCCATCGCATCAGGCCATCGGTGATCCCCATGCCAGGGGCGGCATCTATGCATTGGTATCGGAGAGCGGAACGGTGATGCGAACGGGCATGGCCACGGATCTGCAGTCCCGCCTCGCAACGCACCGACGGGACTATCCCGGTCTGACGGGTGTGGTTATCTACAGGACGGATAATCGAGCTGCGAGGCGAGGTCTGGAGGAGATGACCGAGAATTGGTACACGCCAATCTTGGCCAATCAAAGGGCGATCCGCCTCGGCAATCCGCGGCGCCAACAATACTTGCAAGCCGCACGTGATTTTCTGGATGAGTGGAGGTGAGTGGACGGTATGAGCGCTTCAGGTGTAGGGCCGTTCGAGAATGACTCAGCGCTGGATCTGCTCGATGAGCTGCGAGGACTTGATGAGCGCGAGGTGATCGACGCGTTGCGTGAGGCGTTGTCGTCCGCGACTGAAGTCGAGCCCGGGGACTACCTTGATCGAGACTTGGGCGAGCCGGCGGTAGCTGCTTCGGCTGTTGCTTTGGCAAAGGTTAAAGGAAGGGACAGTGTCCTCGAAGCGGTAGAACTGGGGGATGCGATCCCCGAGATTCCTTCCTCCTTCTTCGCGCTGGTCGTTTCGGCTCTTTCCAGAGTACTGCAAGAGGATTCCGAGGCTTATGGCCTGTGGATCGATGAAGGCCGCGGGGATGAGTGGAGATCTGAAGTGGAACGTCTCCTGAACGAAGCCAGCGAGGTGGTTCAAGGGGCATCAGGCTGACGCCGCCTAGGTTTTTCCACTGCCTCATCTCGGCAGGATTGGCACAGAAAGTCAGAAGCCCCACCGGAGAATCCGGTGGGGCTTCTGGCGCATCTGACGGCAACGTCAGCGGACGATGGCTACGGCGGGTGGGTCGTCAGGGGCGTCGTCGCTCTGACCGAGGGCCTCGATGGCGTTGCGCTGGAGGCGGAGTCGGACGTAGGCGTAGACGCCGGCGGTGACGCCGATGTGGGCGTGGCCGAGGATTTCCTTGATTGCGACGAAAACCAAGGGTGTTGATGGTTTCACGTGTTCGATGCCCTGCTCAAGGCGACCGCTTGAGGCAGGTCGCGGGTGGCAGGGCCGCCCCCCCGGTCCGCTCTCCACTCCGCCACCGCGGACCGGTCGGCGACCAGGCCGCGCAGGAGCGCGAAGTGGACGATCAGAGCGGGTGAAAAGTCGCTCGGATCGCTGAGTTAAGGCCCGTTGCATCGAGAAACCTGGAGTGATTGGCAGATATGGGCCACAACCGAGCGTAGTGGCCTGCGGTTTCGTGGTCGGGCCTGGCGCATATCTGCCAAGTGCCGGGTGAGTGAGCCTACGGGAGGCAGGTGCCACTCGCGTCGAGGGGGCGGTCCGTGCGCAGGGTGGCTATCAGGGCGTCGAGTTGTGCGGGGCCGGTGGTGAGGATGGCTTCCGGGCTGTCGCTCTCTCGGAGGAGGATCGTTCCGGCGGGGGTGGTGGCGAGGTAGACGCAGGAGGAGGCTTCCTCGCTGAAAGTGGACTTCTGCCAGGTGAGTTCGATCTCGGTCACGACTCGGCTTTCAGGTGTCTTCGGCGATGTGGTGGATGAGGTCTCGCGAGGCCTCGGTGTCCAGGGTGGCCTCCTCCATGCGGTCCAGGATCAGTCGATATTTCGTCAACTGCGCCGTGGCATCGATCAGCTCACTGCCGTGGGCGGCGTCGAGCTGAGCCGTGTCCAGGGCGGGAACCGGGCCGTACGCGTAGTCGAGGCCATGGCCGACCGTGGGGAACGCGGTGCCGTCGAAGGGGATGACCCGGAGGCTGACGTGCGGTTGTTCGCTCATCTTGACCAGGTGGTCCAGCTGGGCGCGGGCCACTTCCCGACCGCCGAAGCGCATACGCAGAGCGGCCTCGTGGATGATCGCCGTGTATCGCGGTGGCTGCTCGCGGTGGAGGACGGCCTGGCGCTTGATGCGGTGGGAGATGCGGTACTCGATCTCGTGCGGGCGCAGGGCCGGCACCACCTGGCGGAAAAGGGTGCGAGCGTGTTCCGGGGTCTGGAGCAGGCCAGGGATGTTGATGACCTGGGCCACGCGAAGCGCCACCGCGTGGTACTCCATCTCCGCGACGTCCAGGAAGCGGGGAGGAAGCGTGTCGCGGTACTCCTCCCACCAGCCACGCTCCCGGCGGACCGCCATCGCCACAAGGGCATCGACCAGAAACTCGTCGGTGCAGTCGTAGTTGTGGGCGAGAGTCCGGACGCGCTGCTCGCTCAAGCCGAAGCGGCCCGTCTCGATGTTGCTGATGCGTGCCTGGTTGGCGCCGATCATTTCGCCGGCCTCGCGCGCGGTGAGTCCCGCGCTTTCGCGCAGCTTGCGTAGCTCGACCCCGAGGCGGAGTTGGCGTGCCGTGGGTGTCTGCCGTGGTGGCATGGTTTCCGCTCCCTTGCTGCGTATCGAACACGGTCACCCACATGAGTGGAGCGTCGAATGTATCCACAGAATCAGTAGAAACCATTCTACTGAGCTCGCTACGGTGAGACCCGACCCCGCTCAACCAACCCCACCGGCATACCGGAAGCGCACCGCGCCGCACTCGACCGCGCGCGGCAGGACACCGCACGGCCGGGTCTTCGAGCGAATCAGGTTCCCCCGCAGGAGGCGTTCATGGTCACCGTATCCCCGTCGGAGTGCGAAGCGGCCCCAAAGTGGTCGTACGCCCTCCAACTGCCCCACGATCCGCGTGCAGCGGGCATCGCCCGGGTTACTCTGCGGGCCGTACTGGCCGGGCACGGGGTTTCGCAACTCAGCTACACGGCTGAGCTGTTGGCGTCGGAGCTGGTGACCAACGCCTACCGGCACTCCACAGGGCCCGCGACCCTGCGTCTGCGCGGGCTGGGCGGGGGCCGGCTGCGGGTGAGCGTCTGGGACACCAACCCGCACATCCCGCCGCCCTTCGACAGGAGGCCCAGTCCGGTCCGTCCCGTCCCGGTCGACGCGGACGGCGGGCGCGGGCTCTTCCTCGTGTGCCACTACGCGGACGCGTGGGGCGGCTACCCGCTCGGTGACGATCTCTTCGGGCGGGGAGGGAAGCTGCTGTGGTGCGAGATCGGGCCGCCGCGCGCCACGGGGCGGGCGGCAGCAGCGTGACGGCGGCTGTGTCGCGGGCGGCGGAGGCGGCCCGGCGCTATCGTGGGAAGGGCGACACGCTCTGTAACCAGTGGAGGACCGTGGTGACCATCATGACTGAGCGTCCGGCTGCCATAGATGCTCCTCCGGCCGGGACCTTCGAGGACCTGCTCCGGATCGTCGAGACGCTCGACACACCTGCTGGCTACAAGGCCGAAATCATCCGGGGGAAGATCGTCGTGTCGCCGTGGTCCAAGCTGCGCTACAAGCGGGTGATGAAGTCTCTCCGGCTTCAGTTGGAGTCCCATGTGCCGGAGGGACATGACGTCGATGTCGCCCCTTTCCTCTTCACTTTCCCCGATTCCGAGCGCGGGTACGGTCCGGACCTGCACGTCGCCGATGAATCCGCCTTTGAAGCCGAAGGCCGGCATGCTGACGGTGCCGCCCTCTCCCTCGTCGCGGAACTGACATCGGACTCGACCAAGGATGCTGACTGGCTCGACAAGCTGGAGACGTACGGGCGGGTCGTGCCCGTGTATCTGCTGCTCGACATGCACGTCCAGGAGATCAACGCGTTCTGGGACCCGTCTCCGAAGGGCTACCGCTCCCGTACCAACGTGCCCTTCGGGCGGCCCCTGCACGTGCCCGCGCCGTTCGACTTCGACTTGGACACCTCGGAGTTCATCCAGCCCGAACCTCCTGCCGGTACCTCCCCGGAGTGATCCCGAACTCCCGGCTGAACGCGTGCGACAAGGCGTACGGGCCGGCGTAGCCGGATTCGCGGGCCACCGTGGCGAGGGGGGCGTCCGTGTCGCGGAGGCGGGTGGCCGCGAGGGTCAGGCGCCACCAGGTGAGGTAGGCCATGGGCGGGCGGCCCACCAGGGGTGTGAAGCGGCGGGCCAGGGTCGCGCGGGAGACACCCGCCGCGGTGGCCAGGCGCGCGGTGGTCCAGGGGGCCGACGGGGCGGCGTGCAGGGCGCAGGGCCGCCGTCTCACCGGGTCGGACAGGGCGGAGGCCAGGCGCCGGACCTCGCCTCGGTCAGCCAGGCCCGGACCATGTAGACCAGCAGGAGGTCCAGCAGGCTCGGCAGGGCGAGGGTCGCGCCCGGGCGGTCGCCGGTCAGTTCGCGGGCCAGGAGGTCCACGGCGGCGCGGAGTTCGGGGTGGGCGCCGGCCCGGCCCGGCAGGTGGACCACCTCGGGCAGTTCCGCCATCAGCGGGTGCACCCGGGCCCGGTCCAGGCGGTACTTGCCGCACAGCAGTTCCACCTCGGGTCCGGTTCCGGCACGCCGTACGTCCGCCTCGGTCAGCTCCTCGAACGGCACCGCCCGCCGTACGTCCCCGGCCGACACCGGCCCGTTCTGCCTCGACCCGCGGCAGGCCGCCCGGAGCAGGCAGCGGGTCCTCGAACGTGCCACTGAGCAGCGCGAGTTGGTGATCCCGGCGCACTTCTCGGGAGGTGGTGCCGTGGAGGTGCGGCGGGTGGGTGGCCGGTTCTCCCTCGGTCGCTGGGCGGCCTGACCCGCACGCGTCGACAAGGGCATGGTGCGCACGGTACTCATGGGGCATGAGCGAAGACGGCGAACCTGCGCCCGGCGTACGTCTGATCGGTGGGCGCTACCGTCTGATCGAGCGCATCGGTACCGGCGTCAACCGCACCGGCGGTACCGGCACCGGCGGCACGGGCACCGCAGCCGGCGCCGTGTGGCGGGCGCTGGACGAGTCGACCCGGCGGTACGTCGCCGTCAAGCGGCCCTTGCCGCCCGGTGACCCGGCGGACGAGGAGCACACGCGGGCCGCCCACCGGCTGCACCGCGAGGCCCGCGCCGCCGCCCGCGTCGACCACCCGGCCGCGGTGCGCATCCACGACGTCGTCCTCGAGGACGGACTCCCCTGGATCGTGATGGAGTTCGTCCTCGGCGAGTCCCTGCACACGCTCCTCGAACGAGGGCCGCTGCCCGATCCCGAGGCCGCCCGCATCGGACTCGCCGTGCTCGGCGCCCTGCGCGCGGCGCACACGATCGGGATCGTCCACCGTGACGTCAAACCCGCCAACGTCCTCCTCGAATCCGGCACCGGCCGCGTCGTCCTCACCGACTTCGGCATCGGACACGTCCACGGCGGACACGGCCCCGGTTCACCGGCCGACACCGACTTCGTCGCGCCCGAGCGGTGGACGGAACCCGGCGCGGGACCCGCCTCCGACCTGTGGTCCCTCGGCGCCTTGCTGCGCGCCGCCGTCGAGGACGAGCCGGCCCCGGCCGAGGACGCCGCCGGGCTCCGCCCGCTGGTCGCCCGCCTGCTGGCGCCGGAACCGGCCGAGCGGCCGGAAGCCGAGGAGGTGGCCGTCGTACTGGCCGCGACCGCCGCGACCACCGAGAGTGCCGCGCCCACCGAGCGCACCGTGGCCACGGAAAGCGCCGCGACCGCCGAGAGCGCCGCGACCGCGGGAAGTGCCGCGACCACCGAGAGCGCCGCGACCGCGGGAAGTGCCGCGACCGCCGAGAGCGCCGGAAAATCCCGGCCCGCGCTGACCGCCACCCCCACGACGCCTTGAACAACGCCCTGATCAGCGCATTCACCGCCAGCAGTCACTGGCGTCGTGTGTGTGATCGGTGAATCCTCGTTACCGACGGGTACCCAAAGGCGTCGGTCCGGCATACCCTGCGCGTCATGACGGACTCGCAGGCCCCGGAAATGACCGGCACCAACCCCCTCGCCCCCGCCCCGGAAGGCGCCCGTACCGCCGCCGACGTGGTCACCCCGGAGCTGATCGCCCAGCTCACCAAGGGCGTCGTAGGCTCCGGCAAGACGCAGAGCCACACCCCCTTCACCGGTGAAAAGCTGGCCGACCTGCCCGAGTCCACCCCCGAGGACGTGGCCATCGCCTACGACCGGGCCCGCGCCGCCCAGGCCGTCTGGGCCCGGACCCCGGTACGGCAGCGCGCCGCCGTGCTGCTCCGCTTCCACGACCTGGTGCTGGAACGCCAGGCCGAGGTCCTCGACCTCATCCAGGTGGAGACCGGCAAGGCCCGTCTGCACGCCCACGAGGAGGTCCAGGCCGTCGCCGTGTCGTCCCGGCACTACGGCCGCAGGGCGCCCGCGTACTTGAAGCCGAAGCGGCACGCCGGCGCCGTGCCGACCCTGACGAAGGTCACCGAACTGCGGCACCCGCGCGGTGTCGTCGGCCAGATAGCCCCCTGGAACTACCCGCTGGAGCTGTCCGTCGGCGACGCGCTCCCCGCGTTCGTCGCGGGCAACGCGGTGGTGATGAAGCCGGACACGGAGACCTGCCTGACCGCCCTGTGGGCCCGCGACCTGCTCATCGAGGCCGGACTGCCCGCCGATGTCTTCCAGGTCGTGCTCGGCGAGGGCCCCGTCGTCGGCCCGGAGGTCGTCCGGCACGCCGACTACGTCTCCTTCACCGGCTCCACCCGCACCGGCCGCGAGGTCGCCCAGGGTGCCGCCGCCCGCCTCGTCGGCGTCTCCCTCGAACTCGGCGGCAAGAACGCCATGCTGGTCCTCGAGGACGCCGACATCGAGAAGGCCGCGGCGGGCGCCGTCCGCGCCTGCTTCTCCTCCGCCGGCCAGCTGTGCATCTCCATCGAGCGGCTGTTCGTGCACGAGTCGGTCGCCGACGCCTTCCTGGAGCGGTTCGCCGCCCGCACCAAGGCCATGCGCCTGGGCAAGTCCCTCGCCTACGGTGCCGACATGGGCTCGCTGGTCGGCGACCGGCAGCTGGAGGCCGTCACGCGGCACGTGGACGACGCCGTCGCCAAGGGCGCGAAGGTGGTCGCCGGCGGGGTCGCCCGCCCGGACATCGGCCCGTACTTCTACGAGCCGACGATCCTCGACGGAGTGACCGAGCCGATGTCGGTGTGCACGGAGGAGACCTTCGGCCCCGTCGTCTCCGTCTACCGCTTCAAGACCGAGGACGAGGCGGTCGAACTCGTCAACTCCACGCCGTACGGCCTGAACTCCTCGGTGTGGACGAAGGACGGCCGCCGCGGCCGCGAGGTCGCCGCCCGGCTGCGCACCGGCACCGTCAACGTCAACGAGGGCTACGCCCCCGCCTACGGCAGCGTCCAGTCCCCGATGGGCGGCATGAAGGACTCCGGCCTCGGCCGCCGGCACGGCTCCGAGGGCATCCTCAAGTACACCGAGGCGCAGACCATCGCCCAGCAGCGGCTGCTGCCGATGGCGCCGTCGCTGGGCATGGACGATGAGAAGTACGCGGCGTTCATGAGCACCAGCCTGAAGCTGATGAAGGCCTTCCGCTTCCGCTAGGCCGTCCGCCGGACCGTCCGACCCGACCCCGTTCTCGACGAGGAGAGCACGTGTCACAGGAGAACTCCGTCCGCACGCGGGACGGCGCCGCGGGCGACCACGACGCCGGCTACGACTACGACGTCCTCGTCGTCGGATCGGGATTCGGGGGGTCAGTGACCGCCCTCCGCCTCACCGAGAAGGGCTACCGCGTCGGCGTCCTGGAAGCCGGCCGCCGCTTCACCCGCGCGTCCCTGCCGAAGAACTCGTGGGACCTGAAGAACTACCTGTGGGCCCCGAAGCTCGGCATGTACGGCATCCAGCGCATCCACCTGCTGGGCAACGTCATGGTCCTGGCGGGCGCGGGCGTCGGCGGCGGTTCCCTCAACTACGCCAACACCCTCTACGTACCGCCGAAGCCCTTCTTCGACGACCCCCAGTGGCGGGACATCACCGACTGGCAGGAGGAGCTGAAGCCGTACTACGACCAGGCGCGGCGCATGCTCGGCGTGCGGCTCAACCCCACGATGACCCCCTCCGACGTGCACCTGAAGGCGGCGGCGCAGCGAATGGGCGTCGGCGACACCTTCCACATGGCGCCGGTCGGGGTGTTCTTCGGGGACGGCGAGGACGCCGACGGCACGGCGAAGGCGAAGCCGGGGGAGCCGGTCGCCGACCCCTACTTCGGCGGGGCCGGGCCCGACCGCAAGGCCTGCACCGAGTGCGGCGAGTGCATGACGGGCTGCCGGCACGGCGCGAAGAACACCCTCAACGAGAACTACCTCCACCTCGCCGAGAAGGCGGGCGCGGTGGTGCACCCCATGACGACGGTCGTGTCCGTCACTGACGACTCGCGCGGCGGGTACGCGGTCGCCACCCTGCCGACGGACCGGAAGGACCGGAAGAAGAGGGGCGCGGGCCGGACCTTCACGGCCCGCCGGGTCGTCCTCGCCGCCGGTACCTACGGCACGCAGACACTGCTGCACCGCATGAAGGCCCATGGCCAGCTGCCCCACCTCTCCGACCGGCTGGGCGAGCTGACCCGCACCAACTCCGAGGCGCTGGTGGGCGCCCAGACGGACAACCGGCGCTACCGCAGGGCGCACGGCACGCCCAAGGCCGACTTCACCCGGGGCGTGGCGATCACGTCCTCCGTCCACCCGGACGAGAACACGCACATCGAGCCGGTCCGCTACGGCAAGGGCTCCAACGCGATGGGCGGTCTGTCCATCCTCCAGGTGCCCTACGCGGAGGGCACCTCCCGCGTCCTGGCCTGGCTGTCGAACGCGGCCCGGCACCCGGTGCTGGTCGCCCGCTCGCTGTCCAACCGCCGCTGGTCGGAGCGGACCATCATCGGCCTGGTGATGCAGTCGCTGGACAACTCCCTGACGACGTACCTGAAGCCGGACGGCGTCGGCAAGGGCCTGCTGACCGCCCGCCAGGGCCACGGCGCGCCCAACCCCAAGCAGATCAGGGCCGCTTCCGAGGCCGCTTCCGCGCTCGCCGCCGAGATCAACGGGTTCGCCGGCAGCAACGTCGGCGAGCTGATGGGTACTCCGCTCACCGCCCACTTCCTCGGCGGCTGCCCGATCGGCGACTCCGGTGAGACGGGTGTGATCGACCCGTACCACCGGCTGTACGGCCACCCCGGCATCTCGGTCGTCGACGGCGCGGCGGTCTCCGCCAACCTGGGCGTCAACCCTTCGCTGACCATCACGGCGCAGGCCGAGCGGGCGATGTCGTACTGGCCCAACAAGGGCGAGGCGGACCCGCGTCCGGCCCAGGGCCGGCCGTACGAGCGGCTGAAGCCGGTGGAGCCGGCCCACCCGGTGGTCCCGGCCGACGCCTTCGGCGCCCTGCGGCTGCCGTTCCTGGGGACGCCGACCGTGCCGCCGAAGAAGTAGTCCGTACGGAAGAGAAGAAGTAGTCCGTACGGAAGAGAGGACGAAGCAGTCCGTACGGAAGGGAAAAGGGACCTGCGCCCCCCTCCGAGCGCAGGTCCCTCTCCCGTTACCGGCTTCTGCCGGTCGTCCATGTCACGCGCCGGCCGAGGCCTTGCGCCGGCGCACCGTGTACACGGCACCCGCACCGGCGACGACGGCGAGACCGCCGACCAGGCCGATGACGGGCAGGGCGGAGCTGGAGCCGGTCTCGGCGAGGTTGCCGGTCGGCAGGTCGGAGACGTCGCCCTGCGGCTTCTTCACCGGGTCCTTGCTGTCGTCGTCGCCGGGGGTGGCGTCACCCGGGTCGGGGTTGGCGGAACCGGGCTCGAGCACCTGGAAGTCGTACTGCGCCCAGCCCTCGGCGATGCAGTCCTGGCCCTCGACGTTGTCGAGGTAGGCACCGGAGCCGAAGGAGTAGGCGTCACCGGCCGGGGCCTTGGCGTCGATGCTGACGCGCAGGTCGAGCGACTTGCTGGCGCCGGACTTCAGGTTCTCCACGTAGAAGAAGTAGTCACCGGCCCAGTCGTCGGTGCCGATGCGGTCCCAGGTGCCGTCCTCGGGGTTCTTGAACTCCAGGTCGACGTACGGGCTCAGGTACTTGGACTCGTCGAGCTCGTAGTTCTCCACCTCGGCGTAGAAGGCGACGCCGTCGACGTCGGTCTTCGACTCGTTGGTGACGACCAGCTTGAAGCCGTGGAAGCCGTCGCCCGCGACGATCTTGCCCGGGAGGCCCTTGATGTCGGCGGTCACCTTGGCGTCGCCGAAGTTCTCGTCGAGGTCCTCGCAGTACGGCACGTCGGGGTCCGACGGGTCCTCGGTCGGCTCGGCCGTGGTGGGCTCGGCCGTGGTGGGCGTGGCCGTGGCGGTGTCGGTCGGGGTGCCCGTCGCGCTGGTGGTGGTGTCGGTGGGCGTGCCGGTTCCGGTCGTGGGCGCCTCGGTCGTGGGTGCCTCGGTGGTGGGTGCCTCGGTCGTCGGCGTCTCGGTCGGCGAGCTGGTCGCCGTCACGGTGTCGGTGGGGTCCGGCGTGGAGTCCTCGGCGAACGCGGCGGGCGCGGACAGCAGCGCGAGGGGGGCCAGGGCGGCTGTCGCGGCCGCTGCGGCCATGGCACGGCGGAGCTTCATGAACACCTCGGGGATCCGTTGTGCCGCGGTGGCAGCACAGTTGGCGGAGGGCGGCTCCACGTGTGGGGCGCGGGTGACCCTTGTTTCTGCTGTGGGGTTTGATCCACGACGGGCCCGAAGGGTTGCCCCGCTCCTCACGGGATTCTTATGTGGTCTGAGTCACACGTGTGGGCGGGCGCGGGAACGGCATGACGAAGGGCCCCGCGGGACGGATCCGCAGGGCCCTTCTTTCGTCGGCACCGGCGTCGGGGCGGCGGTGCTCGGGGAGCGGCGCCGGGGGGCCGCGCCGCACGCCTCGGGAGTTCCGGCGGCCGGCCCCGGGCGTCCCCGGAGCCGGCCGTTCTCTTGGGTGACCGGTCTGCTGTCCCCTGCCGTCCGGTCACTCTGCCGGAGCGAGGTCCCACGACGCACGGCACGATCCGCACGCCTCATCGCTCCAGCGAGCCACGCGTGGTTCTTACGGGCCCGCCCCTGGCTGGCACGGACACCCGGACCAACGAAACGGCCGCCCGGGCGTCACGCGCCGTACGGGTGAGAGGCGGGCCGAACTCAGATGCGACCCCGGCACAGTTCGAGGAGGGTCATGGCGAGCGGGGTGCCCGGCTTGCCCAGGGCGTCCCGGTACCGGCCGAGGATCTCCATCTCCCGGGACAGGTGCACGCGCCGCCCGCCGGAGGCGATGCGGGTCTCCTGCACGACGGCGGACACGGCCATCCGCTCCTGGATGAGGCCGATGATCCGGTCGTCGAGCGCGTCGATGCGCTCCCGGGCGTCCGCGATGGTCCGTTCCGCGCCGGTGGTGGCGGTGGTCGTCATGTCGGGGCTCCTCACAGAGATACAGAGATGTACGGGCGGGGTGCCCCGGAGCGAGAGGACCCGGGAAACGACAGGCGCCCCGGGCCTTGTCGGCCCGGGGCGCCTGGGAAGTCGCTTGGCGGTTCGCTCAAGCAGCACGACCATGGCAGCCGGCGGGCCGGGTGCCATAGGTAAAGAGGAAGGTCGTCTGCGCGAGCATGAGGCCAGTATGCCACGGGGGCCGGCGCCGTCCGGCCCGCCAGCACCGTCCAGCCCGCCAGCCCGCCAGCCCGCCGGCCCGCCGGCCTGCCCGGCGATCGAGGCCGAGGCCGAGGCCGTTCAGGCCGAAGCGGGGGTACGGGGGCGGCAGCCCCTTCGGGAGACGGCGAGGCCGCCCACGGCCACCCCGGTAGACTCGGCGAGTACAGCCCCCGCCCCACCGCCGGAAGGCACCTCGTGTCAGCGAACCCCGCAGCCGCTCCCGACACCGTCCTGGTCGTCGACTTCGGCGCGCAGTACGCCCAGCTCATCGCCCGTCGCGTCCGCGAGGCGCGGGTCTACAGCGAGATCGTGCCGAGCACCATGCCGGTCCAGGAGATGCTCGCCAAGAACCCCGCGGCGATCATCCTCTCCGGAGGCCCCTCGTCGGTGTACGAAGAGGGCGCCCCCCGCCTGGACCGCGAGCTCTTCGAGTCCGGTGTCCCCGTCTTCGGCATGTGCTACGGCTTCCAGTTGATGGCGCAGGTCCTCGGCGGCACGGTCGACAACACCGGTGCGCGCGAGTACGGCCGTACGGACCTGCACGTGTCGAAGTCGTCCTCCACCCTCTTCGAGGGCACCCCGGCCGAGCAGGCGGTCTGGATGTCCCACGGCGACGCCTGCTCCGCCGCCCCCGAGGGCTTCACCGTCACGGCCTCCACCGACGTCGTCCCGGTCGCCGCCTTCGAGAACGACGAGAAGAAGCTGTACGGCGTCCAGTACCACCCGGAGGTCATGCACTCGACGCACGGCCAGCAGGTGCTGGAGCACTTCCTGTACCGCGGCGCCGGCCTCACCCCGTCCTGGACGACCGGCAACGTCATCGAGGAGCAGGTCGCCGCGATCCGCGAGCAGGTGGGCGACAGGCGGGCCATCTGCGGGCTGTCCGGCGGCGTCGACTCCGCCGTGGCCGCCGCCCTCGTCCAGAAGGCCATCGGCTCCCAGCTGACCTGCGTCTACGTCGACCACGGCCTGATGCGCAAGGGCGAGACCGAGCAGGTCGAGAAGGACTTCGTGGCGGCGACCGGCGTCCAGCTGAAGGTCGTGGACGCGGAGGAGCGATTCCTGAAGGCCCTCTCGGGCGTCTCGGACCCCGAGGAGAAGCGGAAGATCATCGGCCGCGAGTTCATCCGCGTCTTCGAGCAGGCGCAGGCGGAGATCATCGCGGACGAGGGCCCGGCGGTGGAGTTCCTCGTCCAGGGCACCCTCTACCCGGACGTCGTCGAGTCCGGCGGCGGCACCGGCACCGCGAACATCAAGTCCCACCACAACGTCGGAGGCCTCCCCGAGGACCTGGAGTTCAAGCTCATCGAGCCGCTCCGCAAGCTGTTCAAGGACGAGGTCCGGATGGTCGGCCAGGAGCTCGGCCTGCCGGAGGAGATCGTCCAGCGCCAGCCGTTCCCCGGCCCCGGCCTCGGCATCCGGATCGTCGGCGAGGTCACCAAGGAGCGCCTGGACCTGCTGCGCGAGGCCGACGCCATCGCCCGTGAGGAGCTGACGGCGGCCGGCCTCGACCGGGACATCTGGCAGTGCCCGGTGGTCCTGCTCGCGGACGTGCGCAGCGTCGGCGTCCAGGGCGACGGCCGCACCTACGGCCACCCGATCGTGCTGCGCCCGGTCTCCTCCGAGGACGCCATGACGGCCGACTGGTCGCGACTGCCGTACGACGTGCTCGCCCGCATCTCCACCCGGATCACCAACGAGGTCCGCGACGTCAACCGCGTCGTCCTCGACGTGACCTCCAAGCCGCCGGGCACCATCGAGTGGGAGTGATCACTTGCGCTTGACGACGCGCAAGTGATCACCGGGCTTCCAGACCTGGACGACCAGGTACGTGTCGTCCTCGACGTAGGTCCGCACGACCTCTGTCAGCTCGGTGCGGAAGAGGTGGAACGGCTCCGGCGGTTCCACCTCTTTCACGTACGCCCCCTTCACCGCCGGGTCGTCGACCTCGACCGCGCGCCCGCCGATCCGTACGTCCCCGCCGCCCATCGCCGTGCCCCCGCCCGGGTTGGCCTGGAGCGCGAAACGCGGATCCCGGCGCAGATCGAGCGCCTTGACCGAGTCCGGCATCATGCCGAACCACAGCTCACCGCCGAGAAACCGGACCTCGAGCCCGGACGTGCGCGGGGAGCCGTCCGCGCGCAGGGTGGCGAGCACATGGTGGGTGAAGGCGCCGAAGCGCTCCTCGACGGTCCCGGCGAACTCGGGTGCGGCGGCGCGGAAGGATTTCCAGGTCATACGGACGAGTGTTCCGCCGATACCAGACGCCTTCTGTCGGGATTCGAGCCTGTGCGCCATCTTTACAGAACAGCTCTGCCCTTTTGCGCTGACCGGAGGTAACTTCCGGCCGTGAGCAATCCCAGTGCCGCAGGCCCCACGCACGGGCCCACCCCGCCCCCGCCGCTGCCCACCGACCGGCTGCGGTTCGCCATGCCGCCGAAGTTCGACTCGGTCGACGACGAACGCCGGCACCGCAAGGAGCGGCTCACGGGCGCGCTGCGCATCTTCGCGCGGTCCGGCTTCGAGGACGGGGTGTCGGGACACATCACCGCACGCGATCCCGAGTTCACCGACTGCTTCTGGGTGAACCCCTTCGGGATGCCCTTCAGGCACGTCACCGTGAGCGACCTGGTCCTGGCCAACCAGGACGGCCAGGTGATCGAGGGCCGCTACCACGTCAACCAGGCCGCGTTCACCGTGCACGCCCAGGTGCACGCCGCCCGCCCGGACGTCGTCGCCGTCGCCCACTGCCACTCGGTGCACGGCCGGGCCCTGTCCGCGCTCGGTGACCTGCTCGACCCGATCACCCAGGAGAGCTGCGCCTTCTACGAGGACCACGCCCTGTACGACGCCTACACGGGCGTCGCCGTGGACGCCGAGGAGGGCCGCCGCATCGCGACCGCGCTCGGCAGCCGCAAGGCACTCGTGCTGCGCAACCACGGCCTGCTGACCGTCGGCGACTCGGTGGACGCGGCGGCCTGGTGGTTCCTTTCCATGGAGCGCTCCTGCCAGGTGCAGCTGATGGCGAAGGCGGCGGGCCGCCCGCTGCTCATCGACCACAAGCTCGCGGTGGCCACCCGGGAACAGCTCGGCGGCGACCTGGTCGCCTGGATCAACTACCAGCCGCTGTGGCAGGACATCAGCCGCAGCGAATCCGACCTGCTCAGCTGAACCCCCGCGGCGGCCACATCGGCGTTCTCGCGCCAGAGTCAACAGCGCAGGACCCCCTTCACCCGCGGTGACCACACCTGCCGGACGGAGAGGGCGTGGTGTAGGGCACAATGCGTCGTCACAGGGGTCGTAGGGGAGTTCCACGGCGACGGCCGGGCCCGCGGAAGACGGTGCCGGCCGTGCCGGCGGTCGTGGGGAAGGCGGGCATCGGTCGTGGCGGTGCAGGAGGCGAGACAGGGCGCGGACACCGGCGGCCACGCGGGCGGCTGCGCCTGCGGGGACTGCCCGGTCGGGGCGCGCGAGGGGCACCGGCGGGCGGTCGCGGAATTCCTCTCGAAACGCGACGAGTTCGCGGCCGGGCAGGGGCTGCCGGTGGCGGTGGCCCACTCCGCTTCGGCGTCCCGGCAGTGGGTCTCCGAGGAGCTGACGCAGTCCGCCGACGTGGTCGCCGAGCGCGGTCGGCTGGAGGGCGAGGCCTGGCTGGCCCGACTGTGGGTGCGGACCGCGTGCGCGGTGTGGGCGGCCGTCCTCGCGCTGCTGCTGACCCAGTCGCTGACCGCGACCGGCACGGGCTGGACGAGCGCCCGCACGGCCGGACTGCTCGCCGCGCTGGTGACGGCCGGCGCGCTGACCGCCGCGTCCTGGTTCCACCGGGCGCGCGGCGGGGCACTGGCACCCGTCATCGGCGAGGACAACCGGATGTCCACCTCCCGTACCGTGGCCGCGGGTTGGGTGCTGCTCGTCGCCTACGCGGTACTGGTCCTGGCCGGCCGGCTGGCCGCCGCCTCCGGGCGCGCCGAACGCGACGCGCTGATCTCCGGCCTCGACCTGGCGCGCGGGGCGGGCGTGGTGACCGTGCTCGCCGTGGTGTGCGGGATCGCCGTGCTGGTCCGGCGGGTGGTCGGGACCCGGGTCACGGGGCAGCGGCTGCAGAAGGTGCGCGCCCACCGGCCGAGCGCGGCCGACCTGCTCACCGACGACGCCGGGCGGGGCGCCTTCGCCGACATCCAGTACGTCGTGATCAGCGCCGTCGCCCTGCTGTTCGCCGCCGTCCGGCTCGCCCGCCGCCCCGACCAACTGCCCGACCTGCCCTGGGGGCTGGCGGTGGTGGTCCTGGTGTCGGCGGCCACCTACCTGGCCGGCAAGTACGCGGAGGGCGGCCGTCCGGTGATCCACTCCGTGGTCCGCGCCCGCGAGGCGGGCGACCTGGACGGGCCGATCCGCACCGGCGACGACATCGAGATCCGCGGCACCGGCTTCGTCCCGCCCGGCGCCCAGACCGCCGACCGCCTCTCCCGCATGGTCGTCCGCATCGGCGCGGTCAACGTCCACGTCCCCCTGGTCCCGGTCACCGGCGGCTTCAGCAACCCCACGGACACCGTGCTGACCGTCCCCGTCCCGGCCGAGGTCGAGCCCGGATCGGTGGAGGTCCAGGTGGTGACGGCGGCCGGGGTGGCGACCAACCGGTGCGTGGTCGAGGTGACCGAGTGACCGAGTGACCGGGGCCGGTGAGCGACGACGTCCTGACCTCGTCGTACCGGTCGACGCCGATCTGGATGTTCTCGAGATCGGTGTCCGTGTCGTCGGCTGAGGCCCGCCCGGACGGCTCTGTCTCCTCCGGCTCGTCCGACTCCACAGGAAATCGGAAAACACACGGGAGAGGGTTGAGCCGGGCCGTCCTGCCGTACGTATCGTCTTGGTGAGGGTCTCGGCACGGCGGGCGAGAGGCGGCTAGAGCGATGACTCACAGCATGCGAATGGACACACACAGCTCCTACCACGACGGCGGTCGCCGGGACTGGCGGGACGCCGCCGGCCACTACGCGCTCCTTCCGCTGCGCGTCTTCCTCGGCGTCACCTTCATCTACGCCGGTCTCGACAAACTGACCGACAGTGCCTTCATGAAGTCCGGCGGCGCCGGCTCGATCGGCGACACCATGCGCGCGGTCCGGGACTCCTCCGCCATCCCGGCCCTGGTCGACCTGGCCCTGAAGAACCCCGTCGGCTTCGGCTACGCCATCGCCCTCGGCGAGCTGGCCGTCGGCATCGGCGCCCTGCTCGGCCTGCTCACCCGCCTCGCCGCGCTCGGCGGGGCGCTGATCTCGCTCAGCCTGTGGCTGACGGTGAGCTGGGCCTCCGACCCGTACTACTACGGCAACGACCTCGCCTACCTGATGGCCTGGCTGCCCCTCGTCCTCGCCGGCGCGCCGTACCTCTCCCTGGACGCCGCCCTGCGCGCGAGGCGACGACAGCGGAGCGGGGGGCTGCGCTAGGGAGTTCCGGTCCCGGCTGCTCCGGCTGCTCCGGCCGCGTCCCGGGTGTCCCGCCCACCGCGCCGTCTGCGTACCGCCCGGGCCACCGTGCCCACCGCGCCGGCCAGGCACAGGCCGCCGACGACGACGGGTATGCCCGCGAACCACGGCGTGTCCCATGCGTCGCCCGCGTCCCCCGCGTACATCGCGCCCGCGACGGTGAGGAAGAGACCGGCGACCAGCCTTCCCGGCTGGAACTCATGACGCAGCACGGGTCACCTCCACCTGTCCCACACCGACCTGGACGTCGACGTCGATCGTGCCGCTGTTCCTGCCGCCCGTCCTCGGCGTCAGCGTCACGTCCTGGTGCCTGCCCGGTTCCACGTCCACGTCCTTCCTGTCGTCCCCCGGCAACCGGATGTCGCCCACACCCACGTCGATACTCAGCCGCACGGTCACGTCCGCCGGCGCGATCAGCTTCAACCGGCCCGCGCCGACCTCGGCCGCCGTCGCCAGCGTCCGCCCCTTGCCGGGCCGTACCCGGCTCAGGTCCAGGGTGCCGACGCCCGTACCGAGGTCGTAGGCGGGCCGCAGGTCACTCGCGGCCGCGGGCGTCCACGCCGTGCGTATCCAGTGGGTGGTGATGTTCTTGGGCACCACCGCCGTGCCGACCAGCAGCGCCGCCGTCACGATCGCCAGGAACACCGATCCGGCCCCCGTGCGCCCCAGGAAGGAGCTGACCGCGACACCCAGTCCGAGGACGACCAGCGCGCAGGCCAGGCCGGTCTGCAGGCTGGTGGCGAGCGGACGCTCCGACCATGTCGCCCCGGTGGCCAGCCCCCCGGCCAGCAGGGCCAGCAGGAAGACCCAGCCGCCGATCCAGCGCGGGCCGCGTGGCCTGGCCGGCTCGGTGCACCGGCCGCGTATGCCGTCGTAGGCGGTCCAGGAGTCGCCGCGGGCGATGTTGACCGCAGCCGCGACATCCCTGTCCCGGGTGTCACCCGGGCCCCACAGATAACCGGTCCCGCCGACGTGCGTGCCGTCCTTGACGATCGGATCGCGCCACCACGACGGGTAGGCGGCGGCGACCGGCGGGGCCTGGGCCTCCGGAGGGGCGTCGGCGACGGCCTGCGCGGCCAGCGGATCGGGATCGGGGGCGTCCCGCTGCCGCGACCAGTACCCGGCACCCGCGAGGAGCAGCGAGAGGACCACGGCGAAGGTGAGCACCCCGCCGTTCCTCAGCATGGACAGGAAGACCCCGCACCCCACCAGGGCGAACAGCACGGCCGCCAGCGCCTGCCCGTCCACCCGGCCGGTCAGCAGCTTGCGGACCTCGTTCTCCTCCTCGTCCTCGTACGGCGTGAAGAGCCAGGCGAAGCCGTAGAAGATGAGCCCGATCCCGCCCGCCGCGGCCAGCACCGCGAGCGTGATCCGGAAGATCACGGGATCCATGCCGGTGTGCCGCCCGAGCCCCGCGCACACGCCCGAGATCATCTTGTGCCGCCGGTCCCGCCGGAACCTGCCGGGCGCCTCGGCCGCGGCGGGCGCGGCATCCGTCGGCCCGGTGCCCCGGCCGGGGCTCGGGCCGGGGCCGGGTCCCGGACCCGTCGCGGCGTGGTGGTGATACGTCATGCGTCCATGGTGACGGCCGGGCCGCCGCGACGGCAGTCGGTACGACCCTGGGCGAACCCTGATATTCGGCCCTGAGACGGAACCCGTGACCTGTTCGACGACCGCCGGCGGGAAGATCAGGGCTGTCTCGGGGCCGGACCCTGATGCCCCGCTGCTCCGGCCGTGTGACCATCGTTGGCATGCCGGAAGCCGCAGCAGTGATCCACGACGACCCGCGGCCCCTGCGCAAGCTCTACCGCAGCAGCGACGGCCGCTGGCTCGGTGGCGTGGCGCGGGGCCTCGCCGGGCACCTCGGGCTGCCCGTGATCTGGGTGCGGCTCGTCTTCGTGGGCCTGTTCATGGCCGACGGCCTCGGCGCGCTGCTGTACGCGGCGTTCTGGTTCTTCGTCCCGCTCGGCGTCGGCGGCGTCGGCGGCCAGCGCCCGCCGTCCCTCGTCGGTACGGAGACCGCCCCGGACGGCCGGCGCAGACTCGTCGCCCGCAGACCGGACCGGGGACAGATCGTCGCCCTGCTCCTCATGGTCGTCGTGGCCGTGGTCTTCGTGGGCAGCGTCAACCTGGGCAGCGCGGCCAAGGCGTACCTGATACCCGCCGTCCTGGTCGGCGCGGGTGTCGCCCTCGTCTGGCGCCAGGCGGACAACGCCCGCCGGGCCCGCTGGGTCGAGGTCGGCAGACGCCGCCGCACCCTCACGCTGCTGCGCGCGGTCGCCGGCGTCCTGCTCGTCACCGCCGGTGTCTCCGGCATGTTCGTGCTGCAGGGCTCCGCCGCCCACCTCGGCTCCGTCCTCCAGGCCGCCCTCGCGGTCCTCGTCGGCATAACGCTGCTCGCCGGTCCCTACCTCGTCCGCATGACCCAGGACCTCTCCGAGGAGCGCCTGATGCGCATCCGCGCCCAGGAACGCGCCGAGGTCGCCGCCCACGTCCACGACTCCGTGCTGCACACCCTCACCCTGATCCAGCGCAACGCGGAGAACGCCGGCGAGGTGCGCCGCCTGGCCCGCGCCCAGGAACGCGACCTGCGCGCCTGGCTCTACAAACCCGAGGGCAACGGCAAGGACGAGGCGGACGAACCGGCCACCCTCGCCGAGGCGGTGAAGCGCAACGCCGCCGAGGTGGAGGACAAGCACGGCGTCCCCATCGAGGTCGTCGTGGTCGGCGACTGCCCGCTCGACGAACGGATCGGCGCCCAGATGCAGGCAGCGCGGGAAGCCATGGTGAATGCCGCCAAGTACGGTGGCGAGGGCGGCGCCGTGCAGGTCTACGCGGAAGTCGAGGGCAGGGCGGTCTTCGTGTCCGTCCGTGACCGAGGCCCGGGCTTCGACCTGGATTCGATACCCGCCGACCGCATGGGTGTCAGAGAATCGATCATCGGCCGTATGGAGCGCAACGGCGGCACGGCCCGGCTGCGGGCGGTGCCGGACGGCGGCACGGAGGTCGAGCTGGAGATGGAGAGGGCGGAGAAGACGTCATGAGCGACGCGACCGAGGCGAACGGCACGGCGGGGGCGGCGGGTGAGCGCCGGGTGCGCGTGGTCCTCGTCGACGACCACCGCATGTTCCGTACGGGCGTCCAGGCCGAGATCGGCCGGACCGAGGAGACCGGCGTCGAGGTCGTCGGCGAGGCCGCCGACGTCGACCAGGCGGTCTCGGTGATCACTGCGACCCGGCCCGAGGTGGTCCTCCTCGACGTCCACCTCCCCGGCGGCGGCGGGGTCGAAGTGCTGCGCCGCTGCGCCCCCTTGATGGCCGACGCCGAGCGGCCGGTCCGCTTCCTCGCCCTGTCCGTCTCGGACGCGGCCGAGGATGTGATCGGCGTGATCCGCGGCGGTGCCCGCGGGTACGTCACCAAGACGATCACCGGCACGGACCTCGTGGACTCCATCTTCCGGGTCCAGGAGGGCGACGCGGTCTTCTCCCCCCGGCTGGCGGGCTTCGTCCTCGACGCCTTCGCCTCCACGGACGCCCCGCCGGTCGACGAGGACCTCGACCGCCTCACCCAGCGCGAACGGGAGGTCCTGCGCCTCATCGCCCGCGGCTACGCCTACAAGGAGATCGCCAAGCAGCTGTTCATCTCCGTGAAGACCGTCGAGTCCCATGTGTCGGCGGTCCTGAGGAAGCTCCAGCTGTCCAACCGGCACGAACTGACGCGCTGGGCGACGGCGCGTCGGCTGGTGTGACGAGGCTCTGACGCCGTGCTTGCGGAGAGGGTGCCACGCTGATCGCGTCGGCGGCGATGACGCCCAGGGCATCCCCCCACGGCGAGGCCACTGACCGTCAGTCGACCGTCGAACGGATCGGGAAGGTGCTACGTGTGAACGTCACCGACGACGGGATCGGCGGCGCCGACGCCTCAGCCGGCAGCGGGCTGGGCGGACTGGCCAAACGCGTCGGCTCCGTCGACGGATCGTTCCGCGTCAGCAGCCCCGCCGGGGGCCCGACCACCGTCACCGTGGAGCTGCCGTGCGAGCTGTGATCGCCGAGGACTCGGTACTGCTGCGCGTGGGGCTCGTCAAGGTGCTCGAGATGGCGGGCTTCGAGATCGCGGCCGACGTGGGTGACGCGGACGCCCTGTTGACCGCGGTCGATCGGCACCGGCCCGAACTCGCCCTGGTCGACGTCCGGATGCCGCCCCGTTTCACCGACGAGGGGGTACGCGCCGCGCTGGTGATCCGCCACCAGTGGCCCCGGACGGCGGTGGTTCTGCTCTCGCAGTACGTGGAGGAGCGGTACGCGGCCGATCTGCTGACCGCCCACACCAGCGGCGTCGGCTATCTGCTCAAGCAACGCGTCGCCGACGTCGAGGAGTTCATCGCCGCGGTACGGCGGGTCGCGGACGGCGGTACGGCGCTGGATCCCGAGGTCGTCGCCCAGTTGCTGCTGCGCCGCCACAGCGACCCCCTGGAGCGGCTGACACCCCGTGAACGGGAGGTGCTGGCGCTGATGGCCGAGGGACGATCCAACGCGGGGATCGCCGGGGCACTGGTGGTCAGCGACAGCGCGGTCGCCAAACACATCAACAACATCTTCGCCAAACTCGACCTGTCCGCCGCCGACACCGACCACCGACGCGTCCTCGCCGTGCTGAGATTCCTCGGGGTGTCCCCGGCCTGACCGCACGGCGCGAAGGCGAGTTCGGACCACACCTCCTTGCCGAGGCCGTCACCGCGCCCGCCTGGGCCGCGTTCATCGCGTCGTCGGCCGTCACGCCACCCGCGTAGCCCCCGCGAACGGCATCTGGTCGACAGGCGCCAGCCGCACCGGTGCGGACGGGTTCGGGGCGTGGATCATCTGGCCGTTGCCTACGTAGATGCCGACGTGACTGATGCCGGAGTAGAAGAACACCAGGTCCCCGGGGGCGAGTTCGGAGCGGGTGACGCGGCGGCCCGCGTTGATCTGGGCGTAGGTCGTGCGTGGCAGGGCGATGCCCGCGGAGCGGTACGCGGCCTGGGCGAGGCCGGAGCAGTCGAAGGCGTTGGGGCCGGTCGCGCCCCAGACGTAGGGGCTGCCGAGCGCCCGGTAGGCGTAGGCGACGGCCGCCGCGGCGCGTGAGTTCGGGGCCCGGGTGTCCGGGGCCGGGGCGTGTCCGGCCGGGGCGTGTCCGGCAGGGGGCGGGACGCGGTCGCGCGGAGGCAGCAGGGACAGCAGCCGCCGGGCCTCGGCCAGCTTCGCGGTGACGGTCTTCTTCTGCCGCTCCAGCTCCGCCTGCCGGGATCTGAGCGAGGTCAGCTCGACCTGGGCGGCGCCCCGCAGCTGCTCGATCTCCCGCAGCCGGTTCCGTACCAGGGCCACGGCCCGCGCCTGCCGGTGTCCGGCCCGTTCGGCGAAGGCGGCGCCGTCCAGGTACTGGTCGGGGTCGTCGGACAGCGCCAGTCGCAGCGCCGGGTCGATGCCGCCGCCGCGGTACTGCGCCGTGGCGAGGGGACCGAGCGCGTCGCGGGCCGAGTTCAGCTTCTCCTGCTTGCGGGCGGCCTGGTCGCGCAGCGTGTCCAGCCGCCGCTGGGCCGAGTCGGCCTTCTCCTTCAAGCCGTTGTACTTCTCGGTGGCGACCTCCGCCTCCTGGTACAGCTTGTCGACCTTGGCCCTGACCTGGGCCGGTGAAAGCCGCGGTGCGGCGTGCCCGGTTCCGTCGAAGCCCGTCGCGGTGGCCGCGCCCGCCAGGGCGAGGGTGGCCGCCGTGCGTGCGGCGGTGCCGCCGATCGGGCGCTGTCTGGGCTTGCGGTGCGCTGCCACCTGGACCGTCACGTCCTCTCCGTAGGACCGCCGTGGGGGAGCGGTTCACGCGTCCGGTGGCGGCCCGCACAGGGGAGACGGGCCGCCGCCGGGCCTTCTCGGCGGTGGTGCCCGACTGCCGCCCCTGGCCCGGGCGGCGGTGGGGAGCCGGGCACCTGGGGGAGGACGCTAAACCCGGCTGTGACCGTCCGGTGACGCGATGTACGCAACTGACCTCACGGGAGCGCCGGGTGTTCGCACCTGACCGCGCTCCCGGCCCACAGTCGCCGCCTTCGGGCAGTGCGCTGACCGATGCGGCGGTTTCCCGGGCGGGCGGGAGCCGTGGGGTGCTATGAGGCGCATATGTGCGGCCCATTAGGCTCCGGCTTCATGGGCGTACTCATCCATCTCTTCGTCGGCCTGCACATCGTCGGCATCGCCGCGCTCCTCGGCGGCTTCCTGACCCAGATGAAGGCGATGGG
Source organism: Streptomyces sp. NPDC004542 (assembly GCF_040610035.1). Taxonomy (NCBI): domain Bacteria; kingdom Bacillati; phylum Actinomycetota; class Actinomycetes; order Kitasatosporales; family Streptomycetaceae; genus Streptomyces; species Streptomyces sp. NPDC004542. The sequence continues at coordinate 246,737 of NZ_JBEXLP010000001.1, read as the reverse complement.
ACGCGGCGAGGCCCGCTTCGTCCCGGCCATGCTGCACGGCGCCTTCACCATGCTGGCCACCGGCGTGATCCTGGTCGGGCTCAACGAGGCCGACGGCCACCACGTCGACAACGTCAAGATCGGGGTGAAACTGGCCCTGCTGATCGTGATCCTCGGGCTCGTCTACGTCAAGCGGGACGAGGAGCGGGTGGACAAGGGCCTCTTCGGACTGGTCGGCCTGCTGACCACGGTGAACATCTTCATCGCCGTGCTGTGGACCTGACCGCGCCGACGGCGACCGCCAGCCACGCCGCCACCGAGACCCAGACCAGCACCACCCCCGGCCCCCGCAGCCACGGGATCCCCAGGGCGGTGCCGGCCGACAGCGTGGCCGCCGCCGTCATGCCCATCGGGAACACCGTCGACCAGCGGCGCACGTCGTAGCCCGGCCGCGGCCGCACCGCCTCCGCGACCAGCAGAACGGCGTACCAGGCCCCGTCCAGCACCAGCAGCGCGGCGGTCACCGCGCGCAGGACGCCCTGGTCGTCGCCGCTCCACAGGTACGGGCGGGTGCTGCCGACGGCGACCAGCCGCGCCCCGGCCAGTGCCGAGACGGCGAGCGCACCGCCCACGATCCACTGGTCCCCGGCACCCTCGAGCAGCTGCCGCGGATCGAACCGGGCCGCGGCGAGCCCGTAGAACACCAGCCCCAGCCAGAACAGCACGAGCGCCAGGTGCGCGAGCCACGCCGTGGCCGTCGCCCGGGCCAGCACGGCCCCCAGCGCGGCGATCGACTCCGTGGCCACACAGCCGAGGAACACCGCCCCCGGCATGCGCCGCTCCCACCGCCGCAGGACGTGGACCAGCAGCACCGGCCAGAGCGCGACCGCCAGCGCGAGCAGCGCCCCGGCCAGGACCTGCCGGCCCAGCAGCGCGAAACGGGTGCCCAGCACCGCCGTGGCGGCCACCGCGGTGAGCGCGCTCGGCGTCGGCGCCGCCCGCCGCTCTCGCAGCAGCCACAGGGCGAAGCCGGCCGCGAACCCCAGCCAGGCGGCGCAGGCCAGTCCCAGGGCGGCCTGGGACAGCACTGCGCGACCCGCCTGCTGGAGGGCCACCGACACGATCCCGGTCGCCATGACGGCGGCGCCGGCCGCCGGTGAACGCCGGGCCCACCGGGCCCATCGGACCCGCAGGGGCGAGGCGGTGCCGTGCATGGCCCGATGCTAGGGGCCCGGTGGCTCAGGCCGGCCGCACCACGCTGTGGATGATCGATTCGCCGGCGTAGTAGATCGACTCCTCCCGGACGTAGGCGCCGGGCTTGGGGGCGTGGATCATCATGCCGTTACCGATGTAGACGCCGACGTGGCTCACATCGTCGTAGAAGAAGATCAGATCACCGGGCTGGGCGTCAGCCAGGGAGACCGTGGTGCCCACATCGACCTGGTCGTAGGTGGTACGGGGCAGGCTGACGCCGGCGGCCTTCCACGCGGCCTGGGTGAGGCCGGAGCAGTCGTAGGAGTCGGGGCCGGTGGCGCCCCAGACGTACGGCTTGCCGATCTGGGCGCGGGCGAACGCGATCGCCTTCTCGGCCTTGGTGGCGTATGTGGAGGACGACGGGGCCGACGAGGACGACGTGGAGGTCGGGGAGGACGTGTCCGACGAGGAGCCGGCCGGGGCCGACGCGTCGGACGAGCCGCTGTCCTGCTGCTGGGCCTCCGCCTGCTTCTTCGCGAGTTCCGCCGCCTTGCGCGCGGCCTCCTCCCGCTGCTGCTTCTCGATCGCCGCGAGCCGCGCCTTCTCCTGCGCCGTCAGCGTGGACAGCAGCTCGCGCGCCGTGGCGAGCTTCTTCTGGACGGTCGACTTGGCGGCCTGCAGGTCGTGCTGCGAGTCGGTCAGCGTCGCGAGGCTCTCGGTGGCCTCCCGCCGCTTCTCCATGGTCGCGGACTGCTCGGTGACGTAGTCGTCGACCGCGGTCTTCTGCCGCTTGGTCAGCCGGCTCATCAGCTGGGCCTGGTCGAAGTAGTCCTGCGGGGTGTCCGCGAGCAGGAAGGTGGCGGTGTCGGGGAGGGTGGCCCCGGTCCGGTACTGGGCCGCGGCGAACGAACCCAGCTTCTCGCGCGCCTTGTTCAGCTTCTCCGTGCGCTTGGCCACTTCGTCGAGGAGCGTGTCGACGCGCCGGCGCTGCTTGCCGGTCGTCTCCTTGGCCGCGTTGTACTTCTCGGTCGCCGACTCCGCCTGCCGGTACAGGTCGTCGACCTTCTTCTCGACCTCCTCCAGGCTCGGCTTGCCGCCGTCGGCGGACGGGGCGGCGCCCGCCGTCTGGGAGAACAGGGCCACGGAGGTGAGGGCGGCGGTGGCGAGGGCGGGCTTGTGCAGGCCGGCGGGGCGGGACTTGCGGTGCGACGCCAACGGAGGCGACTCCTTCCAAGGTTCCGCCTACCGGGTTAGCTGTCGGGTTCGGGCGGGTGGTTCGGAAGGGTTGCCCTACGGCCGTCGTCCCCGTGGGGAAGGCGAACCGATTCACCCCAGGTCTCGGTGTGGGTCCCCGGCTCCGGCTGCCGCAAGGGGGCGCACCGGACTCGGCGGAGGCCGCGCGGCCCGGCGGGGTTCGCCGGTGAGGGTCGTGCGGCCTGGCGGAACGCTAGCCAACTCATGTGTCTCCTGTGAAGGTTGGTGCACGATATGTCCGATACATTTTCGTGACCCGAGACGGGCGTGTCGCTGTGGTGACCAGGCGGCTCCGCAGGGTGAGGGGAGCATTCCCCGAGGGGTCCGAGCTGTCCGAGGTGCTCGCCGGTGTGTCCCCGACGCGTCCTCGAGGCATCCGTCGGCCAAGTTCCGAGGGCGGCGGCCGGTTGTCGGTGGGGCGCCCTAGACTCGTAGAGCGATGAGCAGCCTCTTTGACGACAGCTTCCTGGCGGACCTCCAGGCCCCTCGCGGGCACGAGGAGGAACCCCCGCCACCGCCCGAGGACGATCACGCTCCGGAGCCGGTTCCGGACGATCTGTTCGGCGGGAAGTTCGACCTGCCGCCGGACCGGGACGCCTACTACCGGGACGGCGCCCACCGCCCGGCCGTCGACGCGGCCGCGCTCCTGGAGGGGCTGAACGAGAACCAGCGTGCCGCCGTCGTCCACTCCGGCTCCCCGCTGCTCATCGTGGCCGGCGCGGGCTCCGGCAAGACCCGCGTGCTCACCCACCGCATCGCCCACCTGCTCGGCGAGCGGGGGGTCCACCCGGGCCAGATCCTGGCGATCACCTTCACCAACAAGGCCGCCGGCGAGATGAAGGAGCGCGTCGAGCAGCTCGTCGGCCCGCGGGCGAACGCGATGTGGGTGATGACGTTCCACAGCGCGTGCGTGCGCATCCTGCGCCGGGAGAGCAAGAAGCTCGGCTTCACGTCGTCGTTCTCGATCTACGACGCCGCCGACTCCAAGCGCCTGATGGCCCTGGTCTGCCGCGACCTGGACCTCGACCCCAAGCGCTACCCGCCGAAGTCCTTCAGCGCCAAGATCTCCAACCTGAAGAACGAGCTGATCGACGAGGAGGACTTCGCCGCCCAGGCCGCCGACGGTTTCGAGAAGACCCTCGCCCAGGCCTACGCCCTCTACCAGTCCCGGCTGCGCGAGGCCAACGCCCTCGACTTCGACGACCTGATCATGACGACGGTCAACCTGCTCCGCGCCTTCCCGGACGTCGCCGAGCACTACCGCCGCCGCTTCCGCCACGTCCTCGTCGACGAGTACCAGGACACCAATCACGCCCAGTACGCCCTCGTGCGCGAGCTCGTCGGCAACGCCGCGCACCCGGTGGACGTGCCGCCCGGCCCGGACGACCTCCGGCCCGCCGAGCTGTGCGTGGTGGGTGACGCCGACCAGTCGATCTACGCCTTCCGCGGCGCGACCATCCGCAACATCCTCCAGTTCGAGGAGGACTACCCGGACGCGACGACGATCCTGCTGGAGCAGAACTACCGCTCCACCCAGACGATCCTGTCCGCGGCCAACGCCGTCATCGAGCGCAACGAGTCCCGCCGCCCCAAGAACCTGTGGACCAACGCGGGCGCGGGCGCCCGCATCACGGGCTATGTCGCCGACACCGAGCACGACGAGGCGCAGTTCGTCGCCGACGAGATAGACCGTCTCACGGACGCGGGCGAGGCCAAGGCGGGCGACGTCGCCGTCTTCTACCGCACCAACGCCCAGTCCCGTGTCTTCGAAGAGGTCTTCATCCGGGTCGGCCTGCCCTACAAGGTCGTCGGCGGTGTCCGCTTCTACGAGCGCAAGGAGGTCCGGGACGTCCTGGCCTACCTGCGCGTCCTGGCCAACCCCGAGGACTCGGTCCCGCTGCGCCGCATCCTCAACGTGCCCAAGCGCGGTATCGGCGAACGCGCCGAGGCGATGGTCGACGCCCTCGCCCAGCGGGAGAAGATCAGCTTCCCGCAGGCGCTGAAGCGGGTCGACGAGGCGTACGGCATGGCGGCGCGGTCGACGAACGCGGTCAAGCGGTTCAACGTGCTGATGGAGGAGCTCCGTACGATCGTCGAGTCCGGCGCGGGTCCGGCGACCGTCCTGGAAGCCGTCCTCGAACGCACCGGATACCTGGCCGAGTTGCAGGCCTCCACCGACCCGCAGGACGAGACCCGTATCGAAAACCTCCAGGAACTCGCGGCCGTGGCGCTGGAGTTCGAACAGGAACGCGGCGAGGGCGAGCCGGTGGGCCTGTCCGACTTCCTGGAGCAGGTCGCGCTGGTCGCCGACTCCGACCAGATCCCCGACGAGGAGGACGGTGACGGAGTCATCACGCTGATGACCCTGCACACCGCCAAGGGCCTGGAGTTCCCGGTGGTCTTCCTCACCGGCATGGAGGACGGCGTCTTCCCGCACATGCGCGCCCTCGGCCAGACCAAGGAGCTGGAGGAGGAGCGGCGTCTGGCGTACGTCGGCATCACGCGTGCGCGGGAGCGGTTGTACCTGACCCGGTCGGCGATGCGCAGCGCGTGGGGCCAGCCCTCGTACAACCCGCCCTCCCGCTTCCTGGAGGAGATTCCGCCCACGCACGTCGAGTGGAAGCGGAAGGGCGCGGCGGCCCCGATGCCCTCCGGACCGGCATCCGGGGTGGCGGCCTCGCTGTCCTCCAGCCGCTCGCGCTCCTCGGCGTCGGGTGCGTCGGGCTTCGCCACCCGCAGGACCTCGGAGAAGCCGGTGGTGGCGCTGGCCGTCGGGGACCGGGTGACGCACGACCAGTTCGGGCTCGGCACGGTCGTCGCGGTGAAGGGCACGGGCGCGAACGCGGAGGCGACGATCGACTTCGGCGACACCAAGCCGAAGCGGCTGCTGCTGCGGTACGCGCCGGTGGAGAAGCTGTAGGAAGCGCCGGAAGGCGCCGGCCGGGTTTCCGGGGGCCGCGGTGGGGCCTTCGGGAGCCTACGTCGGGTCGAGCCCGTGGCTGCGCAGCCACGGCAGCGGGTCTATGGCCGCCCCGCCGCCCGGCCGTACCTCGAAGTGCAGGTGCGGGCCGGTGGAGTTGCCGGAGTTCCCGGAATACGCGATCGGCTGCCCGGCTTTGACGACCGTGCCGGAGGGTACCCGGTAACTGGAGAGGTGGCAGTACCAGGTCTCCGTGCCGTCCTTCGCCGTCAGGATCAGCATGTTGCCGTAGGCGCTGTTCCACTCGGTCGTCACGGTGCCGTCGGTCGCCGCCATCACCGTCGTGCCGTACGCGACGGGGAAGTCGATCCCGGTGTGCACCGACATCCAGTTGACGCCCGCCTGGCCGAAGTAGGCGCTGAGGCCCTTCTGCATGACCGGAAGGACGTACTTGGGGCGCAGCCGTTCCTTGCGGGCCGCCTCCGCGGCCGCCTTCTTCTTCTCGGCCTCCTGCTGGGCCTTGAGGTCGATGCGCTCCTGCGTCCGGCTGGCCCGGTCGGCGAAGTCGTCGGCGCCGGCGGAGAGGGTCCTGAGCTGGGAGTCCAGTTTGCTGTTGGCGATGGACGGCTTCACCGCGTGCGCGTCCGAAGCGGTGGCCGTGGTGTCCTTGCCCCCGTCGTCGGTCAGGCCACCGACGGAGGCGGCGGCGATCCCGGCGACCCCCATCACGCAGACCGAGGGCACGGCGACGGTCAGCAGGGCGGAGCGCTTGGGGGGCGTACGGCGGCGGGAGCGGGCCGCGCCGCGGGAGCCCGCCCGGGGCGGGGCCGGGACGGTCTCCTCCTGGCCGTCGAGCAGGGGAGCGACGGTGGGCAGCTCGCCGGTCGCGGCCAACTCCTCCCCGTCCGCGACGTGTTCCTCTTCGCCGCCGTCCTCGTGCTCTTCGTGTTCGTCGTACTCCTGGTACTCCTGGTACTCCTCGTACTTTTCGTACTCCTGGTACGAGACCTGCTCGAAGGCGGCGGTCGCCTGCTGGTCGAGGGGCTGCTCGAAAGGCTCGGGCTGCTGCTCGAGTCCGGTGGCCGCGGCGGTGCCGTCGGAGTTCCACTGCGTCGCGTCGTACGCGCCGGTGTCGAAGGCCTGCGTGCCCCACTCCCACTGCTGGGTGAGTTCGGCGGGGGCCGCGGCCTGTTCGGGCTGGAGCCACGCGTTCGCGTCCCATTGGCCGCTGACGTCGGGGGACGTGGCCTGGTGCGGGATGCCGGCGAACTGCTGCTGCCCGGTCGTCCAGGCGGTGGCGTCGTAGGCGCCGGAGTCGTAGGCGGCGTGGTGCTGGGCCGCGTACGGGTCGTAGTGGGCACTCTGGCCGGTTCCGGTCGTCCACTGCGTGGTGTCGTACGCGCCGGTGGGGTGACCCTCGCCCGGGAGATTGCCGAAGAGCGGGTCGGAATCGAAGGTCGTGGTGGCGTGGGCACCGGTCTCGAAACCGGTGGCGCCGTAGCCGTCGTACGTGGTGAAGTCGCCGTACTGCGGTTCCTGACCGCCGTGGGCCGCGTAGTGCGCGGAGGCGGCTTCGGAAGCCGGAGCCGGGGTGGTCATGGCCCCCGACGGGTGACGGTCGTTCACCAACTTCTCTTTCGCCTCGACAACAGGGGCTGGCAGAGCAGTGCGGCGACTGTACCCGGCGGTACGCGGGCGCGACAATCTTCGGCCGGTTTCACGCTCGTGGGAAACGGGCATTCGGCCGTGTTTCGGGGGACGACGGGCGTGGGTTTGGCTTTATGTTCGAAGAACGTTCGATGTCGGACGGCTCTCCACCCGGCGACCGGGCCGCCGCGGGCGGCTGTTGCGCCGCCCGGCGTGCCGTGGCCACGCCCGGATCAAGAGGCGACCGTGAGGCCGTTCCGGCGCTCCGTGGTCCCCGCCGCCGGCCGTTCGCTGTCGAGGGCCTGCCGTATTCCGGCCGCGACGGCCGGATGCACCGGCAGCGCGAGATGCCCGATCCCGGTCACCGGGACGTTCAGCGCCATCAGGTCGGGATGGTCGATACGGGCGGTTTCCAGCGGGTCCATCAGGGAGTCGAGGTCGCTCCAGAAGCTGACGAAGTACGTGCGGCAGCCGGGCGCCGGCCGGGTGAGCTCCTCGATCAGCTCGGAGTCGGGACGCATCTGGCGCACGATCGGGTGCGCGTCTGCCAGCGGCACGACCCGGGTGCCGCCGTGCGGGCTGCCCAGCGTCACGAGCGTACGGACACGGAGGTCGCCGCCCAGCCGCTGCACGTAGTAGCGCGCGATCAGCCCGCCGAGGCTGTGGCCCACCACGTCGACCCGCGGGCTGCCGGTCCGCTCACAGACCTCCTCTACGCGCCGGCCCAGCAGCTCCGCCGCGGCGCGGATGTCCCGGGTCAGCGGGCAGTAGTTGAGCGACTCGATCCGGCGCCTGCCGTGCTGGAGGAGACTGCGGCGCAGCAGCATGAAGACCGAGCGGTTGTCCACGAAGCCGTGCAGCAGGACGACCGGGGGCCGCTCCTGGACCGGCAGCTCGGAGCCGCGGTCCGGTACCGCCACGACGGGGGAGCGGCGCTCCGGGAGGATGCCGGTCGGATACAGCAGCACGTGGCCCGCGAGGATCGCGGCTTCCAGGACGGTCGCCTTCAGGAGCGCCAGGGACAGGCCCGCGATGCCGTCCGGCACGAGGCGGCGGCAGAGCGGGAGTACGGGGCCCAGCGCCCTGGTGACCTTCATGGCCGGCCTCCTGTCGGCACGCCGGAGGACGGCTGTGCCCCCGTGTGCACTCATGGGGTGCCGCGAGGAGCACGGTCGACGGGGCGCGAGTGGCCCGGGGGAGAGACGTGAGGCGTACGGCGCCCACGGCGTCCTGCCTCAGCTGCCCAACGTGCCTTTCGCGACTCCGTGGACCACGCCGCGGCTCCCGAACGTGTCCCACCGTGTGATTTCCCCCTCGGTCAGCGCCGTGAAACTGGCGGGTGCGGGATCCTGTGGATAACGTTCGTTCACTTCTCGCTTCATGGAGGCAGTGATGGGTGTGGCAGCCGGTCCGATCCGCGTGGTGGTGGCCAAGCCGGGGCTCGACGGCCACGACCGCGGCGCCAAGGTGATCGCGCGGGCGCTGCGCGACGCCGGTATGGAGGTCATCTACACCGGCCTCCACCAGACACCGGAGCAGATCGTGGACACCGCGATCCAGGAGGACGCAGACGCGATCGGCCTGTCCATCCTCTCCGGTGCCCACAACACCCTCTTCTCGGCGGTCATCGACCTCCTCAAGGAGCGGGAGGCCGAGGACATCCTGGTCTTCGGCGGCGGCATCATCCCCGAGGCGGACATCGCACCCCTGAAGGAGAAGGGCGTCGCGGAGATCTTCACCCCCGGTGCGACCACGGCGTCGATCGTGCAGTGGGTCCGGGAGAACGTGCGCCAGCCCGCGGAGGCGTAGCGCCCGGGGCGGCTCACCCGGGCGGAGCGGCCGGCCGGACGTTCTCCGCGTCGCGACGCCCGGCACGTGCCCCCACCGCACCGAGGGCATCGGCCGCGCCCCGCTCGCCGCACCGGACGCCGCTCCTGGGCGCACTAGACCGCGCCCAGCTCCGCCGCCATCGCCGCGCGCAGCCGGAGCGTCGTGACGAGACGCTGGAACGCCTCCGCCCAGTAACCTCCGGCCCCCGGCGACGCGTCATCCGGCTCGTCCGGCACCGCCAGCAGCCCGTCCAGCCGCGCGGCCTCCGCCGGATCCAGGCACCGCTCGGCCAGGCCCATCACGCCACTGAAACTCCACGGATAACTCCCCGCGTCCCGAGCGATGTTCAGGGCGTCCACCACCGCCCGCCCGAGCGGCGCGGACCACGGCACCGCGCACATCCCGAGCAGCTGGAACGCCTCGGACAGCCCGTGCGTCGCGATGAACCCCGCCACCCACGCGGCACGTTCCTCCGCGTCCAGCGTGCCCAGCAGCTTGGCCCGCTCGGCCAGGGAGACCGCCCCGGGGCCGCCCGCCTCGGGCGCCGACGGCGGGCCGAGCAGCGCCCGGGACCAGTCGGCGTCCCGCTGCCGCACCGCAGCGCGACACCAGGCCGCGTGCAGCTCGCCCAGCCAGTCGTCCGCGACCGGCAGCGCCACGATCTCCTCAGGCGTGCGCCCCCCGAGCCGTGCCGGCCAGGTTCCGAGCGGTGCCGCTTCCACCAACTGGCCCAGCCACCACGACCTTTCTCCTCTGCCCGCAGGAGGTTTGGGCACTACACCGTCTCTCTCCATCCCCGTGTCGCACTCAAGCGGTGCCTCCACCACGATCGTCGCCGTGTCCCCCGTGTGATCGACGGCCACACAGGCCCCGGCCCGCACCGCCATCCGCGCGGCCAGCGCCGATCCCGGCAGCGCGGACAGCAACTCGGCGGCCGTCGCCCGCACATTGCGGCTGCGGTCGGCCAGCGCCTGCTCCAGGAAGGGCTCGTCCTCCGCGGCGAGCCCCGTGCGCAGCGAGTCCAGGAACATCAGCCGGTCCTCCGCGCGCTCCGTCGTCCACGTGGCCGCCAGCAGTTCGCGCCCGACCGCGGGCCAGCGCGCCCGGACCGCCGAGAGCAGCGCGACCCGCTCGGCGAACAGCCCCTCCTCCCAGAGCCGGCGCACCCCGTCGGTGTCGTCGGGGTCCGGCAGTGCCGCGCCGCCACCGGGTGCCGCGCGCAGGGCGAACCGCCAGTCCGGGTTCAGCCGGGCCAGCCACAGCGCCCGCGGCCCCGCGAACGCCAGCACGGCCGGCCGCAGGTCCGTACGGCCCCGGGCCGCGTCCAGCAGCGCGGGCAGCGCCTGCGGGGGCGGGGCGTAGCCACGCGCGTTCGCCGCCGCGAGCCACTGGGGCAGCAGCTCCATCAGGTCGGGCGAGGTGCTCCGGCGCCCGGTCCCGCCCACGCCCGGGCGGTCGGCCAGCAGCATCGCCAGCCTGCGCCCGGCCGGGGCGGGCAGCGCGGGGCGCGGGTCCTCGGGCGCCGGGTCCGGCCGCCGGGCCGCCGGCCCGGGACGCAGCCCGGCCCTGCGCCGTACGGTCTGCACCGCCGCCGCGTCCAGCAGTGCCACCGGCGCCTCCCGCCCGGGCGGTCCCCCGGCCGGCGGACGCCGGTCGGTACCGAGCAGCGCCGCGGTGACGAGCTCCTCCCAGGCGCCCGCGGGGGGCGCGTCCGCCGGAGCGGGGGTGCTGTCCATGGCGTGCCTCTCGGTCGGTGGGCGGTCCGGCGAAGCGGTCGGGGGCGTCCCCCGGGGCGCGGCGGCCGCGTGCGTGCGCCCGGTCAGCACAGCGCCACCGCCTCCCCGGCTCCCGCCGGCCAGGCCGTCAGGGGGGTGAAGCCCCGGTGGCCGCACTCGCCGAACACCGTGACGGGGGCGCCGCCCGACAGGGCGACGAGGCGCCACAGGCCCGGTCTCGAGCGGGCGGCGGGGGTGAGGGGGAGCGCCGAGTCGGCGTCGGCGTCCGCCAGCTGCCAGGAATCACCGGCCTGGGCCGGGACGACCCGGTCCAGCGTGACCGGAACCGCGTCCAGCCAGGGATCCTCCCGCAGCGCCTCGCCGTACCGCGCGGCCGCCTCGGCCGTGGTCAGACCCGGCGGCCGGACCGCCACGGGCGCGGGCGGGGCGAACCGCTCGCCCAGCGCCACCCGCGGCTGCCCGGGGCCCGGATACGCGGACACCTCGGCGTCCAGCGCCAGCCCGACCGGCAGCGCCGGCTCGGGGGCGCGGCCGGCCGCGCCGTACGACAGCAGCAGAGCCGTACGGCCCGACTCGGCGCCGTACAGCCATATCCGGCGCGTGGTCAGCTTCGGATCGGACGTGTCGTACTGGGCGAGGACGAGCCAGCGGTCGCGCAGCGGCGGGCCGTCCGCCGAGGCGGGCAGGCCGACGCGGGAGCGGACCGTCGCCGCGAGCCCGTCCGGGAGCCGCTCGCGGCCCAGCCAGCCCTCATCGAGCAGGTGCAGCAGCGCGCACTCCTCCAGCAGCCGCACCGGCCAGCCCGGCCCGGACGCCGGTATCGCCCCCAGCTCCCGCACCCGGGCGGCCAGCCCCGGCGCCTGGGCGTCGACCATGCGGGCCGCCGTCTCCTCCCACAACCCGTACCCCGCCTGCTCCGCCGAGGCGAGGCCGCCGCGCAGCAGATCGGCGAGCCGCTGCTCCAGCTCCGTGGCGCCCGCGGTCACCCGCTCGGCCCGGCGCTCCGCCCGGCGCCGCGCCGCCTCCGGATCGGCGGTGGCCGCCGAGCCCGCACCACCACTACCGCCGCCACCCGCCGGTTTCGCCTCCGCGCGCCTGCGCCTGCCCGAGATCCACTGCTCCGCCCAGTCCGGCGCCTGCGCCGTCCCCAGCACCGCGTCGTTCCCGCCCGCCCACAGCAGCAGCAGGCCGAGCGCGTGCTTGCACGGGAACTTCCGGCTCGGACAACTGCACTTGTACGCGGGCCCGGCCGCGTCCGCGATGTCGACGACCGTCTGATACGGCTTGCCGCCACTGCCCTTGCACAGCCCCCACACCGTCCCCTCGTCGGAACTGCCCGTGCCGGACCACGGCCCGGCCGCCCCGAGCTTGCTCCCCGCCTTGCGTGACGCGGCGTCAGGCGCCAGTGCCAGCACCTGCTCCGCGGTCCAGCGCACCCCCTGCTCAGTCATGCCACCGACGGTAGATCCCACCACTGACAATCGGCCCTGCGAGAGCGTCTGTGCAGGTCAGGGCGATTGTCAGTGGCGTGGTGCAGGGTTGGTGACAGATCCGAACCGGCCGAGCTGGAGGGGGCCTCAGCCATGTCTGTGTCCGTGGAACCGACGTCCGTGCAGGCGGGTGCGAAGCAGCCGGCCGAGGCGCTCAGGCCGCACGCCGAGGACGCCTTCGCGGCCGAACTCACCGCGCTGGCCGCGCAGGACGACCGCCCGCGCCCGGCCCGCTGGAAGCTGTCGCCGTGGGCGGTCGCCACGTATCTGCTCGGCGGCACGCTGCCGGACGGCACGGTGATCACACCGAAGTACGTGGGCCCGCGCCGCATCGTCGAGGTCGCCGTCACCACGCTCGCCACCGACCGCGCCCTGCTGCTGCTCGGCGTGCCTGGCACGGCCAAGACCTGGGTGTCCGAGCACCTGGCCGCCGCCGTCAGCGGCGACTCGACCCTGCTGGTGCAGGGCACGGCGGGCACCCCCGAGGAGGCCATCCGCTACGGCTGGAACTACGCGCGGTTGCTCGCCCACGGTCCCAGCCGCGACGCCCTCGTGCCCAGCCCGGTCATGCGGGCCATGGCCGAGGGCATGACGGCCCGCGTCGAGGAGCTGACCCGTATCCCGGCCGACGTGCAGGACACACTGATCACGATCCTGTCGGAGAAGACGCTGCCGATACCGGAGCTGGGGCAGGAGGTGCAGGCCGTCCGCGGGTTCAACCTCATCGCCACGGCCAACGACCGCGACCGGGGGGTCAACGACCTGTCCAGCGCCCTGCGCCGCCGCTTCAACACGGTGGTGCTGCCGCTGCCGGAGAACGCCGACGCCGAGGTCGGCATCGTCTCCCGCCGCGTCGACCAGATCGGCCGCTCCCTCGACCTGCCGGCGGTGCCCGACGGCATCGACGAGATCCGCCGCGTCGTGACCGTCTTCCGGGAACTGCGCGACGGCATCACCGCCGACGGCCGCACGAAGCTGAAGTCGCCCAGCGGCACGCTGTCCACGGCCGAGGCCATCTCGGTCGTGACCAATGGCCTCGCCCTGGCCGCGCACTTCGGCGACGGCGTGCTGCGGCCGGCCGACGTCGCCGCGGGCATCCTCGGTGCCGTCGTCCGTGACCCGGCGGCCGACCGCGTCATCTGGCAGGAGTACCTGGAGACGGTGGTCCGTGAGCGGGACGGCTGGAAGGACTTCTACCGGGCCTGCCGGGAGGTGAGCGCGTGAACCACTCGGCGCGGGCATCGGCTGCCGGACCGCTGCTGCTCGGCGTGCGACACCACGGGCCGGGCTCGGCGCGGGCGGTGCGGGCCGCGCTGGAGGCGGCCCGTCCGCGGGCGGTGCTGATCGAGGGGCCGCCCGAGGCTGACGCCCTGATCCCGTTGGCCGCCGACGACCGTATGCGGCCCCCGGTCGCGCTCCTCGCCCACGCCGTGGACGAGCCCGGCCGCTCGGCGTTCTGGCCACTGGCCGGGTTCTCCCCGGAGTGGGTGGCGATCCGCTGGGCCCTGGCCCACGGCGTACCGGCCCGCTTCATCGACCTGCCCGCCGCACACACGCTTGCCTGGGAGAGAGAGGAAGGAAGCGAAGAAGGAAGTAAAGAAGGGGGAGAGGAGGGGAGAGGAGCAGGGCAGGCCGACGGCGTCCGTCTCGACCCCCTCGCCGTCCTCGCCGAGGCCGGCGGTTACGACGACCCCGAGCGCTGGTGGGAGGACGCCGTGGAGCACCGGGGCGCGGGCGACCGCGACCCGCTCGCGCCGTTCGCCGCGCTCGAGGAGGCCATGGGGGCGCTGCGGGAGCGGTACGGCGTCGGCGGGCACGCCCGGGATCCGGTGCGGGAGGCGTACATGCGGCTCCAGGTGCGCGCCGCCCGGCGGGAGTTCGGGGACGAGGTGGCCGTGGTCTGCGGGGCGTGGCACGTGCCCGCGCTGCGGGAGAGGAGCGCCGTCACCGCGGACCGGGCGCTGCTGAAGGGACTGCCCAAGGTCAGGGCGGACATGACGTGGGTGCCGTGGACGCACCGCAGACTGGCCCGGGCCGGCGGGTACGGCGCGGGCATCGACTCGCCCGGCTGGTACGGACACCTGTTCACCGCTCCGGACCGGCCCGTGGAGCGGTGGCTGACCAGGGTCGCGGGGCTGTTGCGCGAGGAGGACCGGATCGTCTCCCCGGCCCATGTCATCGAGGCGGTGCGGCTGGCCGAGACGCTCGCCGCGATGCGCGGCCGCCCGCTGGCCGGCCTGAGCGAGACCACCGACGCGGTGCGCGCGGTGATGTGCGAGGGCTCGGACGTGCCGCTGGCCCTGGTGCACGACCGGCTGGTGGTCGGGGACGTACTGGGCGAGGTGCCCGAGGAGGCGCCCGCGGTGCCGTTGCAGCGCGACCTGGCCCGTCAGCAGCGGCGGCTGCGGCTCAGACCCGAGGCGCTGGAGCGGGAGCTGGAGCTCGACCTGCGCAAGGAGACCGACGCCGGACGGAGCCGGCTGCTGCACCGGCTGCGGCTGCTCGGCGTCGACTGGGGCGAACCGGCGGCCTCCCGGGGCGGCACGGGCACGTTCCGGGAGACCTGGCGGCTGCGCTGGGAGCCGGAGCTGTCCGTGCGGGTCGCCGAGGCCGGGGTGTGGGGCACGACCGTGGTCGCCGCCGCGACGGCCCGGGCCGAGGCGGACGCCCTGGCCGCCCGCTCCCTCGCCGACGTCACCGCCCTCGCCGAGCACTGCCTGCTCGCCGAACTGCCGGACGCCCTGCCCGTGGTGATGCGTGTGCTCGCCGACCGGGCCGCGCTGGACGCCGACGTCGGCCACCTGGCGCAGGCCCTGCCCGCCCTGGTCCGCTCCCTGCGCTACGGCGACGTGCGCGGCACCGGCACCCAGGCCCTCGCCGAGGTCGCCGGGGGCCTCGCCGAGCGGGTCTTCGTCGGCCTGCCCCCGGCCTGCGCCGCGCTGGACGCCGACGCGGCCGAGGAGATGCGCGGCCATGTGGACGCCGTGCACGGGGCGGTCGGCCTGCTCGCGGAGGCGGCCGTACCCCGACCGGGCGACCTGCGTCCGCGATGGCGCGCGGTGCTGCGGACCCTGTCCGCGCGGGACGCCGTTCCCGGGGTCGTACGGGGGCGTGCGGTGCGGATCCTGCTGGACGACGGCGAGCTGGGGCAGGACGCGGCGGCCCGGCTGATGGGGCTCGTGCTGTCGCCGGGGACGCCGCCCGCCGACGCAGCCGCGTGGATCGAGGGCTTCGTCGGCGGCGGTGGCGGGATGCTGCTGGTGCACGACGAGCGGCTGCTCGGCCTGGTCGACGCCTGGCTGACCGGGGTGCCCGCGGAGGCGTTCACGGACGTACTGCCTCTGCTGCGGCGCACGTTCTCGGCGTACGAGGCGGGCGTGCGCCGGACGCTCGGGGAGCTGGTGCGGCGCGGTCCGGGCACCGCGGGGAGGACGACGGCCGCCGGCCCGGGCCTGCCCGGCTTCGCGGCCGAGCTCGATCCGGACCGCGCGGACGCGGTGCTGCCGGTGGTGCGGCTGCTGCTGGGTCTGGGCGGGAACGGCACGGCCGGCGCGCCCGCCGACGACAACGACCTGATGGGGGTGGGCAGATGACGAACGGGCAGGCGCACGCCGACGACCCGGACCGGGAGCGGCTGCGGCGCTGGCGGCTGGTCCTCGGGGGAGACCCGGCCGACGGCACCGGATGCGCGCTGTCCGGGCGGGACGCGGCGATGGACGGGGCGCTGACCGCCCTCTACGGCAAGGGCGACCGGCCGCGGACGGGCCGGGACCGGGCGGCGGGGCTCGGAGCGTCGGCGCCGTCGGTGGCCCGCTGGCTCGGGGACATCCGCACGTACTTCCCCTCCTCCGTCGTCCAGGTCATGCAACGGGACGCCATCGACCGGCTGGGGCTGGCCACGCTGCTGCTCGAGCCGGAGATGCTGGAAGCGGTCGAGGCCGACGTGCACCTCGTCGGCACACTGCTCTCGCTCAACAAGGCCATGCCGGAGACGACGAGGCAGACGGCACGGGCGGTCGTGCGCAAGGTCGTCGAGGACCTGGAGAAGCGGCTCGCCACCCGCACCCGGGCCACCCTCACCGGCGCCCTCGACCGCAGCGCGCGGGTCAGCCGGCCGCGCCACCACGACATCGACTGGAACCGCACGATCGCGGCCAACCTCAAGCACTACCTGCCGCAGTACCGGACGGTCGTGCCGGAGCGGCTCATCGGCTACGGGCGTGCCGCGCAGTCGGTGAAGAAGGAGGTGGTCCTCTGCATCGACCAGTCCGGTTCGATGGCGGCGTCCGTCGTCCACGCGTCCGTGTTCGGGGCGGTGCTGGCCTCCATGCGGTCGATCAGCACGCGGCTCGTCGTGTTCGACACGGCCGTCGTCGACCTCACCGACCAGCTGGACGACCCGGTCGACGTGCTCTTCGGCACCCAGCTCGGCGGCGGTACGGACATCAACCGCGCGCTCGCCTACTGCCAGTCCCGGATCACCCGCCCCGCGGAGACGGTGGTCGTGCTGATCAGCGACCTCTACGAGGGAGGCATACGCGCGGAGATGCTCAAACGGGTCGCCGCGATGAAGGCGTCGGGGGTGCAGTTCGTGGCGCTGCTCGCGCTGTCGGACGAGGGGGCGCCCGCCTACGACCGGGAACACGCGGCCGCGCTCGCCGCGCTGGGGGCACCGGCGTTCGCCTGTACACCGGATCTGTTCCCTGAGGTGATGGCGGCGGCGATCGAGAAGCGCCCGCTTCCGGTGCCGGACGCGACGGCGTGACGCCGGACCCTCCGGATGCCGGTCAGCGGTGTCCTGCGCACGTTCGGTCCGGGGCGCGCGTGCGCAGGTAGTCGGCGAAGGCGGGTGCGAAGTCGTCGCAGACGAAGGCGCCCGGCCGCGGGCAGGGCCGATGCAGGCGGACGACGGCGTCGAGTCGGCTTCCGTCCGCGCCGGCCCCGCCGGGGCGGGGAGCCAGAAAACGGACATGAGTACCGATCGGTAACAGGGGCTTGCGCAACCTCGGGCGGGCCGTGCGAGGATCGGCAGCACGTCCCGTCGACCCGTCAGCCGTTCCGTCGCACGGAGGATCCCCCGCTCTTGACCTGGCCAGCAGCCCTGTCCGGTGCCGCTCTGCGCGTCCCGCGCACGGCGGCCGGGCGGCGTGCGCTGCAACTGGCGCTGCTGGTCGGCGGGCTGTTCGCCTGGGGCTTCCTCTGCGGAGCGCAGGCGCATGCGGCCGAGGGGGCGACACCGGACACTTCGGGGTCGGCGGGGTCAGCGGTGTCCGCCGTGTCCGCGCTGTCGTCGGGGACCTCCACGTCCTCCAGGTCCTCCACGTCCTCCACGTCCTCTGCGACCACCTCGACCACCTCGACCACCTCGACCACCTCGACCACCTGGGATGTCGTACGGTCCGTCGGCGCGCATGTCACCCGGCCGGTCGGTGACGTCGTCGGTGCGGTGACCCGGGTCCTGGGCGAGGTACAGGCCGAGGCGCCGTCGTTGCCCACCCTGCCGGCGCTGCCCGCGGAACCCTCGCTGCCCGCGCCGCCGGTCGTCGAGGTGCCCGCGCCGCAGCGGCCGGGCGGGCAGGAGGTGCCGTCGCCCCCGGGGACCGCGTCCGTGGGACACGCGGGCGCGGCGGACCGTACCGGGGCCCGCGCGGACTCCCGTACCGAGCGCACCGAGCGCCGTACCGAGCGCCGTACGGCGGTCGCGTCCTCCGGTCCGCGCGTCGCCGCCCCGGACATCGGCGTACCGGTCACCCGGACGCACGCCGGCGGCCCGCACACCGTGGAGCGGGCCGGCGCCCCCTACCGGCCCGCGCCCGCCGGAGACCCGGACGGGGCACTCGCCGACCGGGCCGGGACCGACGGCGGCACCGCACGCCATGCCCACACGTATGCCGTCACCCCTGACCACCGGGCGCCGCTGCGCCTGACGCCCGGTGCCGCCGCGCGCGTCGACGCGCACGGGACGCGGGACAGGCAGCGGGCCATCCCCGTCTTCCCCGGCTAGGGCTCTTTCCCCCCGGCCGGGAACGGCCGTCGGGGTCCTTCGCGCAGGACCTGGGCGTCGCCGGGTCCGTGCTCCCGAGATATGTCCATGACATCGGGTACACGCGGATCACGCGGAACCCGCACCACAACAGGCACGACGGGCCCACCCACCGCGTCAGCGCGGCCCGTCCCCACCGACTCCGTGAGGCTGAACGGCCCGGACGGCCGAATGCCGTCGGCCCGTCCCTCCCGACACCTCACGGACCTGGGTGGCTGGTTCCCATTGGGGTGGGGATCAGCCACCCGTGGCCCTGAAGGGCCATCTCAGAGGCCTCACCGGGTCAACCCCAGCCCGGTGAGGTCTCGCCTCCCCGGCACGCCGTGCCAGTGAGGCCGGCATCATGTGACAGGTATCACCGCTCAGGTGTGACCCTCGATTTAGGGAGCCCCGGGGTGCGGCGATAACCTGCGAGACGGACATGCCGCGCGCTCGGACACCGTGTGCGCTTCCCTAGTGACACATGCGGACGTCACGTTGCCCTTCGCGGCACGCCCACGCATCCAACGAACCGCGAGATCACTGATAGGGACGGAAGCGCGTGGACCTGTTCGAGTACCAGGCGAGGGACCTCTTCGCCAAGCACGATGTACCGGTGCTGGCCGGTGAAGTCATCGACACGCCTGAGGCGGCGCGCGAGATCACCGAGCGGCTGGGCGGCAAGTCCGTCGTCAAGGCGCAGGTGAAGGTCGGTGGTCGCGGCAAGGCCGGTGGCGTGAAGCTGGCCGCCTCCGCGGACGAGGCCGTCGCCCGTGCGACGGACATCCTCGGCATGGACATCAAGGGCCACACGGTCCACAAGGTCATGATCGCCGAGACGGCTCCGGAGATCGTCGAGGAGTACTACGTCTCCTTCCTCCTCGACCGTGCCAACCGCACCTTCCTCTCCATCGCCTCCGTCGAGGGCGGCATGGAGATCGAGGAGGTGGCGGCCACCCGCCCGGAGGCCGTCGCCAAGACCCCGATCGACCCGATCGACGGTGTGGACGAGGCCAAGGCCCGCGAGATCGTCGAGGCCGCCAAGTTCCCGGCCGAGGTCGCGGACAAGGTCGCCAACGTCCTCGTCAAGCTGTGGGACACCTTCATCAAGTCGGACGCCCTCCTCGTCGAGGTCAACCCGCTCGCGAAGGTCGCCTCCGGTGAGGTCCTCGCCCTCGACGGCAAGGTGTCGCTCGACGACAACGCCGAGTTCCGCCACCCCGAGTACGAGGAGCTCCACGACAAGGCCGCCGCCAACCCGCTCGAGGCGGCCGCCAAGGAGAAGAACCTCAACTACGTCAAGCTCGACGGCGAGGTCGGCATCATCGGCAACGGCGCCGGTCTCGTGATGAGCACCCTGGACGTCGTCGCGTACGCCGGTGAGAAGCACGGCAACGTGAAGCCCGCCAACTTCCTGGACATCGGCGGTGGCGCCTCCGCCCAGGTCATGGCCAACGGCCTGGAGATCATCCTGGGCGACCCGGACGTCAAGTCCGTCTTCGTCAACGTCTTCGGCGGCATCACCGCCTGTGACGAGGTCGCCAACGGCATCGTCCAGGCCCTGAAGCTCCTCGAGGACCGCGGCGAGAACGTCACCAAGCCGCTCGTCGTCCGCCTCGACGGCAACAACGCCGAGCTGGGCCGGCAGATCCTCACCGACGCCGCCCACCCGCTGGTGCAGCGCGTCGACACCATGGACGGCGCGGCCGACAAGGCCGCCGAGCTGGCCCACGCCGCCAAGTAAGCACTCAGGACGAGGACACATCACACCATGGCTATCTGGCTCAACAAGGACAGCAAGGTCATCGTCCAGGGCATGACCGGCGCCACGGGCATGAAGCACACCAAGCTCATGCTCGGTGACGGCACCAACGTCGTGGGCGGCGTGAACCCGCGCAAGGCGGGTCAGACCGTGGACTTCGACGGTACCGAGGTACCCGTCTTCGGCACCGTCAAGGAAGCCGTCGAGAAGACCGGCGCCGACGTCTCCGTCATCTTCGTGCCGGAGAAGTTCACCAAGGACGCGGTCGTCGAGGCCATCGACGCCGAGATCCCGCTGGCCGTCGTGATCACCGAGGGCATCGCCGTGCACGACACGGCCGCCTTCTGGGCGTACGCCGGCAAGAAGGGCAACAAGACCCGCATCATCGGCCCCAACTGCCCCGGCATCATCACCCCGGGCCAGTCGAACGTGGGCATCATCCCGGGCGACATCACCAAGCCGGGCCGCATCGGCCTGGTCTCGAAGTCCGGCACGCTGACCTACCAGATGATGTACGAGCTGCGGGACATCGGCTTCTCCACGGCCGTCGGTATCGGTGGCGACCCGATCATCGGCACCACGCACATCGACGCCCTCGCCGCGTTCCAGGCCGACCCCGACACCGACCTGATCGTGATGATCGGTGAGATCGGCGGCGACGCCGAGGAGCGCGCGGCCGCGTTCATCAAGGACAACGTGACCAAGCCGGTCGTCGGCTACGTCGCGGGCTTCACCGCGCCCGAGGGCAAGACCATGGGTCACGCGGGCGCCATCGTCTCCGGTTCGTCGGGCACGGCCCAGGCGAAGAAGGAGGCCCTGGAGGCCGCGGGCGTCAAGGTCGGCAAGACGCCGACCGAGACGGCGAAGCTGGCCCGGGAGATCCTGGCCGGCTGAACAGTCGGCCGACCGTCGGTAGGCCCGTTCCCCGGGAGGGGGCGGGCCTACCGCCTTCTGCTCCGCGGAACCGTCTGGTCCTGCGGAGTCGCCCGGCTCTGCAGAATCGTTTCACCTCATCTGTCCCATGCGAACTTCTTGCGGCATGCGCCCCATGGCGGCAAGGGATCAGCCCGGTACCGGTGTCAGTCTCTCCGGCCCGTGCGCCGATTCCCGGCGCAGCTTGGCCCGCAGCGCCAGCTCCTTGGCCGACAGCGGGCCCAGGGCCGCTCTCGGCGGTACGCCCCGCACCGCCTGGGCCGGACCCGGGGGTTTCTCGAAGTGGGTCGGGGCGGTCCGCAGCGTGAGTGCCGTCGCGCCGACGACCGCGGCCGTGAGCGCGATCGCGGCCCGGGTCCAGCGGCGGACCCGGCGTTCGCCGGCCGTGCGCACCACCGTCGGTCGGGCGGCCCGCAGCTGATCGGCGGAGGCCAGTTCGGTCAGCCGCCGGTGCAGCAGCCGGGAGTCCGCCAGTTCCGGGATCCGCGCGGCAACCGCGTCGCGGGCGCGCGTCAGCCGACGGCCGGCCGCCGGTGTGCTCGCCTCCGTCTCCGCCGCGGTCTCCGGCAGGTCGAGGCCGACACCGTCGTACAGCAGGAGTGTGCGGCGGTGGGGCGGCGGGAGCTTCAGCAGTGCGTCCAGCAGAGCACGGTCGGCGGCGCCGGCCGGGGGCGGGTCCGGTCGGCGGAGCAGGCGGAAGCGGTGCCAGGGGGAGAGCGCGCACTCGTACGCCGTGGCCCTCACCCAGCCCGCCGGATCCCGGTCCCGGGCCACCTCCGGCCAGCGCTGCCAGGCGAGCTCGAAAGCCCGTTCCACGGCGGCGCGGGCCGCTTCGCGGCGCCCGGTGAGCAGGTACGCCTGCCGTACGAGGGCGGGGGCGCAGAACTCGTACAGCGCGTCGAAAGCCTGAGCGGGCGTCAGGGCGGCGCCCGTGTGACGGGGCGTCACCGGTCAGCCCTCCAGAGGAAAAAACACATAAACATATATTGGGCGACACTTCGATGGTTCGCCTGTTACGCACCAGAAGCGCGTGTCGTTGGGAGCATGGCGGTGTGACGCAGATGACCGCTCGCCGACCGTCGTTGTCGTTCTTGCTCACCCGGCTGCGGGACCGCTCGCCCGGACTGGCCGCGAGCCTCCTGGCCGGCGCGGTCGCGGCCGGGCTCGGCCTCGGCTGCCTGGCCGTGCTCGTCATGGTGCTGTGGGTCAGCTCCCCCTACCCCGACAGCGGCCCGGGCGGCGCGCTGCACGTGGCCGCCGCGCTGTGGCTGCTGGCCCACGGCGTCCAGCTGGTCCGCACCGAGACGCTCTCCGGTGTCCCCGCACCCGTCGGTGTCACCCCGCTGCTGCTCCTCGCGCTGCCGGTCTGGCTGCTGTACCGGGCGGCGCGGGACGCGACGGACGCGCCGGCCGACGCCGACGACCCGCCGCCGGTCGCCGCGTACACGGCGTGGACGGGCGTGGTCCTCGGCTACCTCGCGGTCGGCGTCGGCGCCGCGCTGTACGCCTCGGGCGGCGCGCTGCGGCCCGAGTGGCAGCGGGTGGCGGTGTGCCTGCCGCTCGTCGCGGTGGTCGCGGCGGGCGCGGGAGTGTGGTCGGCGTACGGCCGTCCGTGCGAGCCCCCGCCGCACGGGTCGGCGTCGCTGCCGGGGTTCCTGCGCCGCCTGGTCCTCGCGCCGGGCGGCCGGGCCGCGCTCGGGGCGTCCGTGCGGGCGGCGCTGGCCGGGACGGCGGCACTCCTCGCGGGCGGGGCGCTGCTGCTCGGCGTGTCACTGGCGGGGCACGGCACGGCAGCCCGCGCCTCCTTCCTCCAGCTGACGGAAGGCTGGACGGGACGGTTCGCCGTGCTCCTGCTCTGCCTCGTGCTGCTCCCCAACGCGGCGGTGTGGTCGGTGGCCTACGCCCTCGGTCCCGGGTTCGCGCTCGGCGCCGGGCACCTGGTCGCCCCGTCGGCCGCCCGCCCCGCGCCACTGCTGCCGCCCTTCCCGCTGCTGGCGGCGGTACCGGACGCGGGGCTCGCGATGCCGTGGGGCTGGGCCACCAGGATCGTGCCGGTGGCGGCGGGGGTGACGGTCGCCTGTTTCGCGGCGCGGGCCGGGGAACGCCGGGCGCGCTGGACCCTCGTGCGGGCCGCCGGGACGGCGCTGCTGGCGGCCGTGCTGTGCGGGGCGGTGTTCGCCGTCCTGGCGGTGCTGGCGGGCGGCCCGCTCGGAGTGGCGGCGCTGGCCCGGTTCGGGCCGGTGTGGTGGCAGGTCGGCGGTGCGGTGCCGGCCTGGCTCGGGGCGGTGGCGGTGCCGGTGTCGGTGGCGGTCAGGTGGTGGCGGGGGCGGACCGCGTGGACGGCGGCGGGAAGCGCTCCCGAGGGATCCGGGAAGACGGGGACGCCGGTGGCTCCGCGGCGGTGGGAGCAGCCTTCGAAGGGCCGGGAGGCGACACCGGCACCGGCACGCGAGTCGTCCGTCTACGACAGCGCCCTGGACGCCTACGACGTCCTGCCGGCCGAGGCACCGGCCCTGCCTGCCCGGCCGGCCTCGACTGCTCCGTCGACGCGGCCCGCTCCGGTGACTCCGTCGACTCCGGTGACTCCGTCGGTTCCGCTGATTCCGCCGGTTCCGCCCGGCTCGTCGGTTCCGCCGGGCCAGGCGGAATCAGCGGCCGCGTCCGTCCCCCCGGGCCCGGAGGCCCCGTCGGCGCAGCCCGCGTCGCCGGACGGCGAGTGACCCCCGCTCACCGCCCGCCCCGGCGCGGCCCCTCAGCCGTTGTTCCCCAGCAGCCCCCGCAGCTCCTGGGGCAGCAACTGCTTGCAGGTCTGCTTGGCCTCGTTGGTGAGGGAGTCGTGCACGCACGTGTAGTAGTCGCGGTAGACCAGCTGGGCCGTGAAGGTGGCCGCCACGAGGGCCAGGGCCAGGCAACCGGTGACCAGGCCGCTGACCGCCGCCGTGGTCTGGGGGCGGCCGCCGCCCTGCGGGGCCGGGGCGTCCGGGTCGGGCCTGCGCGGCTTGGCGCGCAGGGCGCCGATGCCCCAGTGGAGGGCGAGGGCACCGAGCAGCAGGGCCACGTACGGCCAGCTGAACAGGGCGAAGAAGAACGCCCACATGCCGCACAGCAGCGCGTAGCGGGCGCGGCGCTGGGCGGGGTCGGTGGGGTCCCAGCGCAGGTTGGGGCCGGGGCCGCCGCCCTGGCCCTCGGGGCCGCCGCCGGGCCGCTCGCCGAAACCGCCGGGGGAGCGGCCGGGCTGGCGGTCGCTCCACTGGCTGCCCCACGGGGAGTGCCCCCCGTCCCCGGAGCCCGGGGAACCCCCGGAACCCGGCGAGCCCCCGGAACCCGAAGGGTGGCGGGGCTGCCAGGGCCGGTCCGGTGAGCCCTCCGGCGGCGGGGCGAAGGGGTTGTCGTCCTGCGGCGCACCCTCCCGGCCGTCGCCGTCGGGCCGGCCCGAGGGCGCGTCGGGCGGTGAGGCGGGCCGCTCCCGCAGCAGCACGGCGCCGCGCTCCCTCCCCTGATCCGACTGCGGGGGGAACGTGAGGAGTCGCAGACTGCGGTCCGGCATCAAGTGAGCGTCTTCCCTAGATGAATACGGCAGATGAATACGGCTGTCCCACGTGGGCTTCACTGAAGGGAACGCGCCACGCGGCGGCCACGTTCCCGACGAGCTCCCCCAGACGCTACCTGCCGGCCCCGCACCCGTCCCGCGGGGGCCGTCCCGAGTGCCGGTATCGTTGCTGGCGGTCGGCCGCTTCGTAGACTTCCCCGTATCACGGGGCGCGAAGCATTCGTATGAACGGACAAGCCGCCCGTACAACCGCTTCCCCGAGAAAGGGCCCCACCGTGGCCGCCAAGCCCGTGGCCAAGCGCCTCGTCGTGCTGGTCTCCGGATCCGGCACCAATCTGCAGGCGCTCCTGGACGAGATCGACCGCGTCGGCCCCGAGGCCTACGGCGCCGAGATCGTGGCCGTCGGTGCGGACCGTGAGGGCATCGAAGGGCTCGCCCGCGCCGAACGCGCCGGGCTCCCCACCTTCGTGTGCAAGGTCAAGGACCACGCGGACCGGGCCGAGTGGGACGCGGCCCTCGCCGGGGCCGTCGCCGCGCACCGGCCCGACCTCGTCGTCTCGGCCGGGTTCATGAAGATCGTGGGCAAGGAGTTCCTCGCGCGGTTCGGCGGGCGGTTCGTGAACACCCACCCCGCCCTGCTGCCCAGTTTTCCGGGAGCCCACGGCGTGCGGGACGCGCTCGCGTACGGCGCCAAGGTCACCGGCTGCACCGTCCACTTCGTCGACGACGGCGTCGACACCGGACCGATCATCGCCCAGGGCGTGGTCGAGGTCCGGGACGAGGACGACGAGAGCGCTCTGCACGAGCGCATCAAAGAAGTCGAGCGAAGGCTGCTCGTCGAGGTCGTGGGGCGGATCGCCCGCAACGGCTATCGCATTGAGGGACGAAAGGTAGTTATCCAGTGACCGCCGAGAGCAACAAGCGGCCCCTTCGCAGGGCGCTCGTCAGCGTCTACGACAAGACCGGCCTGGAGGAACTGGCCCGCGGCCTGCACGAGGCCGGTGTCGAGCTGGTGTCCACCGGTTCCACCGCCGGCCGTATCGCCGGTGCCGGCGTCCCCGTCACCAAGGTCGAGGAACTCACCGGCTTCCCCGAGTGCCTCGACGGCAGGGTCAAGACCCTGCACCCCAGGGTCCACGCGGGCATCCTCGCCGACCTGCGCCTCGACAGCCACCGCGAGCAGCTCGCCGAGCTGGGCGTGGAGCCGTTCGACCTCGTCGTCGTCAACCTCTACCCCTTCCGCGAGACCGTCGCCTCGGGTGCCTCGCCCGACGCGTGCGTCGAGCAGATCGACATCGGCGGTCCGTCGATGGTCCGGGCCGCCGCCAAGAACCACCCCTCGGTCGCCGTGGTCACCAGCCCCGCCCGGTACGCGGACGTCCTCGCCGCGGCCGTGGACGGCGGCTTCGACCTCGCCACCCGCAAGCGGCTCGCCGCCGAGGCCTTCCAGCACACGGCCGCCTACGACGTCGCCGTCGCCTCCTGGTTCGCCTCCTCCTACGCCCCCGTCGACGCTGCGGCCGACAGCGGCTCCGCCGCGGGGCAGTTCCCCGACTTCCTCGGCGCCACCTGGGAGCGCGCGCACACCCTGCGCTACGGCGAGAACCCGCACCAGCCCGCCGCCCTGTACGTGGACGGCGGCGGCAGCGGGCTCGCGGTCGCCGAGCAGCTGCACGGCAAGGAGATGTCGTACAACAACTACACGGACACGGACGCCGCCCGCCGTGCCGCGTACGACCACACCGAGCCGTGCGTGGCGATCATCAAGCACGCCAACCCGTGCGGCATCGCGATCGGCGCCGACGTCGCCGAGGCGCACCGCAAGGCGCACGCCTGCGACCCGCTGTCCGCGTTCGGCGGGGTCATCGCCGTGAACCGGCCGGTCAGCAAGGAGATGGCCGAGCAGGTCGCGGAGATCTTCACCGAGGTCATCGTCGCGCCCGACTACGAGGAGGGCGCCCTGGAGGCGCTCACCAAGAAGAAGAACATCCGGGTGCTGCGCTGCCCCGAGGGCCCGGCGAACCCGGTCGAGGTCAAGCCCGTCGACGGCGGCGCGCTGCTCCAGGTCACCGACCGGCTCCAGGCCGACGGCGACGACCCGGCCAACTGGACGCTGGCCACCGGCGAGGCGCTCGACGCCGAGGGGCTGCGGGAGCTCGCCTTCGCCTGGAAGGCGTGCCGGGCCGTGAAGTCCAACGCCATCCTCCTCGCCAAGGACGGCGCCTCGGTCGGCGTCGGCATGGGACAGGTCAACCGGGTCGACTCCTGCAAGCTGGCCGTCGAGCGGGCGGGCGAGGAGCGGGCGCGCGGCTCCTACGCGGCGTCGGACGCCTTCTTCCCCTTCCCCGACGGGCCGGAGATCCTCATCGCCGCCGGTGTGAAGGCCATCGTCCAGCCCGGCGGTTCGGTCCGCGACGAACTGGTCGTGGAGGCCGCGCAGAAGGCGGGCGTGACGATGTACTTCACGGGCACGCGCCACTTCTTCCACTGACGCGCGCGGACGGCGGAACGGGCGGCCCGGTGCAGTACCGGGCCGCCCGTCCGTGCCTGGTGGTGCCCGGCGGTCAGCTCATGAAGCGGCTGCAGCTGCTCGCGTTCACCCACTCGTGGCCCATGATCTGGTTGTCCATGGTCATTCCGTTCGTGAACGTGTTGCGGGACAGGTTGTCCACGAAGTACTCGGAGGCCTTCAGGCAGTTGTAGGCCTGATACCCCGAGCCCACGGGGAGGTAGTAGAACTTCACGACGTCCAGGCTGCCGGTGTACCCGCTGTTCATGACGGACGACGCCTTGTTCGCGTCACCCCCCTGGAACGCCCCGGCGGAGTCGCTCCAGTCGCCGTCGTTCCCGGCAGTGCCGCCCAGCAGCGTGCCCTGGCAGTCGGAGCCGTCCCACGCCCGGACGTAGCCGTCCCGTCCCGGCCACTTGCTGTTGCAGCCGCTGGCCTGGGCGCCGGTGCCGGACGCCTGGGCCGCCGTGGCGGGCAGGCCGAGTCCCAGAGCGGTCAGGCCGGCGACGGCCGCCGCGATGGCGAACTTGCGCATGATGGTCCCCCTGGTGGTGTGTGAGTGGTGATCGGTGAGTCGTGACGGAGATGCGTCACGTCAGGCGCGCTGCGGCACGATCCGTACCGCGCGGTCGAGCGCCTGGTTCCGCAGGCGACGGTAGGTGTTCAGTTCGTCACCGTAGGTGTCGCCAAGCTTGTCGATGTACTCGCTCTCGAGCTTGCGGCCGAGGTCCTTCAGGCCGGCGTCGCGGGCGCAGCCGGCGTCGGCCACCGCGATCCGCCGCTCGGCCGCGAAGGCCTCGGCCTCCTCGGCGCGCGACAGCCCGTCCTTCGGCGTCGCGGCGGCACGGGCCTCGTCCGGGGTGCCGAACGGCCGGCCCGCGCGCCGCATGCAGCCCGCCCATGCCGTCACGGCCCGGGTGAGCCGGCGGTCCTTCAGCATCCGGGAGACGTAGAGCGGCTGGAGGTTGCTCGCCGTCGCATCGGCGCGGAACCAGGTCGCCGCGTCCCCGTAGAGCCGCTGTTCCGCCTCGGCCGCGCAGCCGCCGACGTGCTTGCGGACCGTACCGCCGCCCGGCATGCGCACCTGGAGGACGCGTGCCGACGTGCCCCCGTCCAGGGCGGTGTCGTAGGCCGCCCGCCGGCCGTCGGAGAGGCTCTTGCGGTAGGCCAGGTTCGGGTTGGCGCGGCGCGCGCGGTCCTGCTCGGCCAGGAGGCGGCTGCCGTAGCCGTACTCCCGCGCCCACGCCACGTCGTCCTGCACGTACCGCACCGGCATGCTCTCGCGCAGCGTCAGGGTGCGGTCCTCCCAGTACCTGAAGCCGTGCCGGTTCATGCACTGCCGCACCAGGCGCTGTTCGGCGTCGCTGACGCGCAGTTCCTGCTGCCACGTCAGCGGCTCGGGCCGGGCCTGGCGCGCGGCGGCAGCGGTCCGGCCGCCGGCGTCGGAGCCGTGACCGCATCCGGCCGCGACGGCCCCCGTGACCACCGCGACCGCACACAGTGAAGCGAACGCACGCTTCATGGGACGTTCCCCCCGTTCCCCCGTGGGTCCCCTGGTTCCCCGTGGGTCCCCTGCCGCGCATCCCCCTGTGCGGCACTCACATCCTGTGGCACCCGGGAGACGGGGAGTACCTCGGAACTCTCAGGGTCCCGTCCGGCCGGGAGGCGAGTAGAGCTTGAGGTAGTGGGCGACGCGGTCGGCGTAGTCGCGGTATTCGGCGGGGATCCCGTGCGCGGCGTTCACCTTCTTGTACGACGTCCGGTAGCCGAGCGCGATGAGGATCCGCTTGTCGCCGGGCAGGTCGTCGGCGAGGCGTTGTTCGATGAAGCACAGGTACCGGCCCATGGCCGGGATCGACTGGGCAGGGGTCAGCGGAGGCGTGGGGATCGCCGAGGCGGGCGTGCCGTCGTCCCGGATCCACCAGCGCAGCACGGCCGGCGTCCACCGGGCGATGCCGTACTCCTGGTTGCCGGGATCGTAGAGGTCGGGGTCGAAGTCGCTCTCGGCCTTGAGCATCGCGGCGATGAGCACGGGCGACACATCAGGCCGGGGGCAGGAGTGGGCGGCGTCCACGATGAGCCGGCGGTAGGCGACCGGGACGCCCTTGTCGGTGCGCAGTTCCGAGGCGCCGTAGGAGGCGGGGCCGCTCCCGCCGGCGCGGGGCGCGGCGTCGCCCGCCCAGGTGTCGATGCCGTAGCCCAGGGCCGCCACGACGACGGTGGCGGCAGCGGCGGCCAGCACGCGGGCGCGCCGGGAGCTCGGGCGTCGTCCGGCCGGGCGCGGTGGGGGGCCGGTGCCCGCCGCCGATGCGACTCTCCGCAGCAACGCCCGGGTGGTGATGCGCTCGTCGTGGGTACGGGTCAGGCAGTCCCGCACGATGTCCCGCCAGGCGTCCGGGAGTTCGGGCGACAGGCGCAGCTCGTCGGTGCCGTGGGCGTAGGCGGCGGCCGCGTCGCGGCGTGCGCTCGGGGTGCCGCCGGGCAACGGGAAGGAGCCGGTCAGCACGAGATGGGCCAGCACGCCGAACGCCCAGACGTCCGCCGACGGGCGGATACGGCGGCCCCGGTGGCCGACTTCCGACCAGAGCAGCTCGGGCGGGGTGTAGTCGGGGGTGGAGAAGGCCGGCGTGTAGGCGTGCGTCCCCTCCAGTTCCCCCGCCATGTTGAAGTCGGCGAGCCGCGCCGAACCGTCCGCCAGCAGCAGCACGTTGGCCGGCTTCAGGTCCCCGTGCACCCAGCCGGCGCCGTGCAACTGGGCCAGGCCCTCGCAGATCTGTGCCAGCAGGGCGGGCCCGGCGGCCGGGCGCGGTTCCCGGCCGAGCAGGAAGGCCAGCGAGGTCTGCGCCTTCTCCAGCACGAGGACCGTGGCGCCGTCGAGATCAGGCCGTGCGGCGTCGTCCACGGTGAGCGTCTGGTACATGCGGATGAGCCGGGGCTGCTTCAGCCGGCGGTGCAACGTGACCTCGCGCTCGACGAGTTCGCGCAGGTGGGCCAGGTGGCGGGGGGTGCCGGTGCCGGTGGGCAGGAACTTGAGGGCGGCCGTGCGGGGTTCGCCGTCGCCGGTGCGCCGTCCCTCGTACACACTCGCGAAGGCTCCCGTGGCGATCGGCCCGCGCACCTCCCACTCCCCGACCCGGTAGCCCCGCGGCACCGGCACGGCGTACGGCTCGGGCACGGTGTCACCCGGCCCGGCGGTGAGGCGTCAGGACGGCCAGGTCGTCCTCGCGTACCAGGTCGAAGCGGAGCGCCAACGACACCAGGGACTCCTTCTTGCCGTTGAGGCGCGGCCCCGCGTCCGGCTCCTCCGGGCCGGGTTTCAGACGCAGTTTCACGGCGAGGTAGTCGATGTTCCACTGCACCGCCGTGCGGGACGCGGCCGGCCAGGTGGCCCGCAGCCGGTCGACGACCTGGTCGACCGTGGGCAGCGGGGCGTGCAGTGCGCCCCGCAGGCGGGGTTCGCACAGGGCGGCCAGGACCGCGAAGTAGCGTTTGGTGCGGTCGACGGAGAAGGCGGGCGCGGTGGTGCCGCCGTCCGGGCCGTCCTCGGCCGTCACGTAGTCGTGGCGCGGTGCCCACACCTCGATGGGCAGGAGGTCTCCGGACGCCGGCAGCACGATCCGCGAGAACTCGAACGGAACCGGCGCCTCCAGACGGCCGGGCGCGATCTTGATGTGCTCGCCCGCGCCCTCCGGGTTCTCCACGACGTACGTCTGCTCCCGGCTGAGGTTGCTCAGGGCCCAGTAGGAGCCCTGCGCGGTGATCTCGCCGGCCCTGCGGGACACGCCGTCGTGCGCGATCGGCAGGTCGTTGCCGTGCGGTGAGCGGCCGAAGGCGAGGCGCTCGCCCGGGGCCAGGCGGATCTGGGCGCGGTGCTGCCCGTCCTCCGCGGTCGGCGGAGGTACCACGATGATGCTGAACAAGATGCATCTCCCCGTGCCCGACGACTACCCACGTCAGAGTAGGGGGACGCGGCGGGGCCGTGCCCCCCTCGTACGGGTGGGACACGGCCTCCGGCGGTTATTGGCGTGAACTGTGTGCCGTGAAGCGTGCCGCGCACTGTTCAGCGGCGTGCGCCGCCCGGCAGCGGGGCCGGCTGGATCAGTAGCGGGGCCGGTTGAACCAGACCGAGGCCGCGCTGTTGACCATCGACGCGAGGATGATCGCGGCGAACGCGAGGGAGACGACGCCGCCGAAGGTGCCCGAACCGCCCGCGCCGCGCACGATGTTGACCAGGCTGCCCAGCAGCATCAGCGACGAGTACACGATCGTCGTGATGCGGATGCCGCTGCCGCCGTTCCTGAACTTCACGCCCAGGAAGATCGACAGGCTGCCCAGTGCCAGCATCAGCAGGGCGAACCCGATCAGGACACCGGTGGCCGTGCTGGTGTCGTCACCCGAGCCGAAGCCGTTGGAGGCGTCCTGTGCGGCACCGGCCGCGATGCCGAGGAACAGGCCCACCAGGATCTGGAGGCCGGCGATGATGAACAACAGCACCCGGGCGGTCTTGATCAGGCCCGGCATCTCCATCGGGGCGCCGTAGCCGTAGCCCTGCGGGACCGGCGGGGCGGTGGGGTAGCCGTAGCCGGGCTGCACCGGGGGAGCGGACGGGTAGCCGTAGCCGGGCGGGCCCTGCGGCGGCTGCTGGGGCGGGTAACCGGGCTGCTGGCCCTGGGGCGGGCCGTAGGGGTTGTTCGGGTCGCCGAAGCTCATGGCCGGTGTTTCCTCCGTTGCTCAAGTGCGGGGACGACGAGCGGCACGGTGCGGAGGAGAGAGAGTTCTACAGATGCGGCCCGTCCCCCCGGTACTGCCCGCGGCACTGTGTACTCATCGTTCTTTAGCAGACTCTTACTTGTCCAGCCGCATTCGCGATGTGTTGTGCAAGTGCAACATCATCGATCAAGGTCGGACATGGGCGGTGGTAACCGGAACCGTCCCCTGGCACCCGAACCGGCCCCCGGCCGGCACCCGAACCGGCCCCCGGCCGGCACCCGGGCCGGAACCCGGACCGGAACCCGGATTGGAAGAGAGGGGCCGTCATCCGCGAGGATGGGACCATGACCGCCCAGATTCTCGATGGCAAGGCCACCGCAGCCGCGATCAAGTCCGATCTGACCGCCCGCGTGGCGGCGCTGAAGGAGAAGGGCGTCACGCCCGGCCTCGGCACGATCCTGGTCGGGGACGACCCCGGCAGCCAGAAGTACGTAGCCGGCAAGCACCGCGACTGCGCCCAGGTCGGCATCGCCTCCATCCAGCGCGAGCTGCCCGCCACGGCGACGCAGGAGGAGATCGAGGCGGTCGTCCGGGAACTGAACGAGGACCCGTCCTGCACCGGTTACATCGTCCAGCTGCCGCTGCCCAAGGGCATCGACGAGAACCGCGTCCTGGAGCTGATGGACCCGGCCAAGGACGCGGACGGCCTGCACCCGATGAACCTCGGCCGACTCGTCCTCAACGAGCCGGCGCCGCTGCCCTGCACCCCCAACGGCATCATCACCCTGCTGCGCCGCCACGGCGTGGAGATCAAGGGCGCCGAGGTCGTGGTCGTCGGCCGGGGTGTGACCATCGGCCGCCCGATGCCCCTGCTGCTCACCCGGCGCAGCGAGAACGCCACGGTGACCCAGTGCCACACGGGCACGCGGGACCTGGCGGCGCACCTGAAGCGGGCGGACATCATCATCGCGGCCGCCGGCGTGGGCCACCTGATCCGGCCCGAGGACGTCAAGCCGGGCGCGGCCGTCCTCGACGTCGGCGTCTCCCGCGACGCCCAGGGGAAGATCGTCGGCGATGTGCACCCCGGGGTCGCCGAGGTGGCCGGCTGGATCTCCCCCAACCCGGGCGGCGTGGGCCCGATGACCCGTGCGCAGCTGCTGGTCAACGTGGTCGAGGCGGCGGAGCGCAGTGCCGGCTGAGGACACCCACGACAGTGCGGAGCCGACCGTCCGGGACGCGATCAGCGCGCCGGACGCCGAGGGGCGGCCGAAGCGGGCCACGCGCCGCTTCCCGCTGTTCACCCGGGACACCGCGCGGCCCGAGGGCGGCGGCCGGGCCGCCTCCGGTGACGCGCCGGCCCCGGCCCGGCAGTGGCCGATGCTCGCCGTCACCGCCCTGGTCGCGCTCGGTCTGCTGCTGACCGCGTTCGACCTGTTCCGGCTGGGCACCCTGGTCGTCGGCTCGGCCCTGCTCGCGGGCGCCGCACTGCGCTGGGTCCTGCCCGGCGTCGGCATGCTCGCGGTCCGCTCCCGCTTCACCGACATAGTCACCTACGGCGTGCTCGGCCTCGCGATCGTCCTCCTGGCGATGATGGCCCAGCCCAAGCCGTGGCTGGAGATTCCCTTCCTGGGGGACACCCTGCACTTCACGCTGACCAACTAGGTCACCCGGCGACTGTTCCGGGGACGGGCCGACCGTCCGACGAGCCCTGCCGCCCGCCGCCCGCCGCCCGCCGCACGCCGCCCGCTGCCGGCGGCGTGCGGCGGGCGGCGGTGCGTGTCCGACGGCCCGTGCCCCGTGCCCCGTGTCCCCGTGCGCCCCCGGCCCGGGAACGGGGACCCCGAGCGGGGGCATCCCCGTGGGCAGCCAGAACGGGGACTCGGGGGCCCGCGTCGGTGGGGACGGCGTGGGACGCACGGCACGACCCGGGGAAGAGCCCGGGTGAGAGAGGGGAACCGATGCCTCGTCGGAAGGCCTTACCGGACGAGCTCGATCCGCAAGTGCGGGAGTTCACCGGGCAGTTGCGGAGGCTGGTGGACCGCGGCGGGCTCAGCATCGCGGCGCTGGCCGACCGCACGGGCTACAGCAAGACGTCCTGGGAGCGTTATCTGGGCGGCCGGCTGCTCGCGCCCAAGGGTGCGGTCGTCGCGCTCGCCGAGGTCACCGGGACCGATCCGGTTCATCTGACCACCATGTGGGAGCTGGCCGAGCGGGCCTGGAGCCGCTCGGAGCTGCACCACGACCTGACCATGGAGGCGAGCCGGATCTCCCGGGCGCGGGCCGCGCCCGGGAGATCCGGGCCGCCCGCGGCGACCACGGGCGGCAGGACCGGGACCGCCCGCCTCGGCGGCAGCGCGACCGTGAGCCCGGGCATCGCGGCTCCCGCGGGCGTGTCGCCCACGATCCCGCCCCAGCCGACGGCACCGGACGCGGACGCGTGGGAGGCAGCGGGGATCGCTCGTGTCCCGGACGACAGCAGGCCGGCGCCGGGCCCGTACGGCTCGACCGGCCCGTACGCCTCACCCGGCTCGCACGGGGAGCCCCCACGGCGGTCCGACGGCCCCTCGGAGGGCGGACGGTGGCTGACGATGTTCCTCGCGGGCGTCCTCCCCGTGCTCACCGTCGTCGCCGCCGTCTTCTTCCTTACCGGTGACGGCGACGGCGGCGGTGGCGGCGGTGGCGGTGGCGGCAGGGCCACAGGCACGGCCGGGTCGCCCGCCGCCCCGTCCGCCACCCCCCACCGCGACCTGCCCGCGGGTGTGAAGTGCGCGGGTGGCGACTGCACCGGCAAGGACGCGGAGAGCATGGGCTGCAGCGGCGACCTCGTCAGCACGGTCAAGTCCGCCTCCGTGGGCACCACCGTCGTCGAGGTCCGCTACAGCAGGACGTGCCGCGCGGCGTGGGGCCGGATCACCGGAGCCGCGCCGGGGGATGCGGTGCGGGTGAGGGTCGGGGCGCGGTCGGAGTCCGGGGCGGTCGTGCCGCGGGGCGGGGAGACGATCGCCTACACGCCGATGGTGGCCGTGCGGGACGCGTCCGCGGTGGAGGCGTGCGTGACGCCGGCTTCGGGAGGGCGGGTCTGCGCGAAGTAGCGGCGGCCCGCGAGGCCGCCGTGTGCGGCCTCGCGGGCGTGTACGGCGATGTCCGCGAAAGAGGCCGCGCCCGCCGCGGCATCCGCCCCCGTGCGCCCCGGCAACCCGGAAGAAAAGATTCAGCGCGAAGACGCATGACCGCCGGGATTCCGGGCACGCGAACCGTACCCCCACGGGAGTCCGGTCACGGTCCCCCGATTGGCGGCCGTCTCTGTTCCTCCTCTCCCGGACAGGCGGCCGCCTCTTCGTGTGCCCGGCGGAAGCGGCGCGGCGGCTTGTGGGGTGGGCCACACGAGCCCGGGCCGTTCGCCGTCCCGGATGCGCGATAGCCTGACCGCTGGATCTCTCTTGATACCAAGAGATCGATCATTTGCACGGTCCCATCCGGGGCAGGGACGCCCCGCCGCCAGCTGTCATACGGAGAACGCCATGACCCGCACTCCCGTGAACGTCACCGTCACCGGCGCGGCCGGCCAGATCGGTTACGCCCTGCTCTTCCGCATCGCCTCCGGCCAGCTGCTCGGCGCGGACGTGCCGGTCAAACTGCGTCTGCTGGAGATCACCCCGGCGCTCAAGGCCGCCGAGGGCACCGCCATGGAGCTGGACGACTGCGCGTTCCCGCTCCTGCAGGGCATCGACATCACGGACGACCCGAACGTGGCCTTCGACGGCGCCAACGTGGCCCTGCTCGTCGGCGCCCGGCCCCGCACCAAGGGCATGGAGCGCGGCGACCTCCTCGAGGCCAACGGCGGCATCTTCAAGCCGCAGGGCAAGGCCATCAACGACCACGCCGCCGACGACATCAAGGTCCTGGTCGTCGGCAACCCCGCCAACACCAACGCGCTGATCGCGCAGGCCGCCGCCCCGGACGTACCGGCGGAGCGCTTCACCGCGATGACCCGGCTCGACCACAACCGCGCGCTGACCCAGCTCGCGAAGAAGACGGGCACCACCGTCGCCGACATCAAGCGTCTGACCATCTGGGGCAACCACTCCGCCACCCAGTACCCGGACATCTTCCACGCCACGGTCGCCGGCAAGAACGCCGCCGAGGTCGTCAACGACGAGAAGTGGCTGGCCGAGGACTTCATCCCGACCGTCGCCAAGCGCGGCGCCGCGATCATCGAGGCCCGTGGCGCCTCGTCGGCCGCCTCCGCCGCCAACGCCGCCATCGACCACGTGTACACCTGGGTCAACGGCACCGCCGAGGGCGACTGGACCTCCATGGGCATCCCGTCGGACGGTTCCTACGGCGTCCCCGAGGGCCTGATCTCCTCGTTCCCGGTCACCACCAAGGACGGCGCGTACGAGATCGTCCAGGGCCTGGACATCAACGAGTTCTCCCGCACCCGGATCGAGGCCTCCGTCAAGGAGCTCGAGGAGGAGCGCGAGGCGGTCCGCGGTCTCGGCCTCATCTGAGCCGCGCGCGGTCCTGCCGTGCGTACGGGCCCCCTGCCGGATTCCGTCCGGAAGGGGGCCCGCGCCCGTTTTCACCGCTACCTTCGAATGCGGTACGCAACGCGCTGATTCGGGGGGTCGCGATGAGCGGACGCAGCAGTCAGGACGGGCCCGAGCAGGAGCCGGGCGAGGAGGGGGGCCAGGCCCCCTGGGGCGGCGAGCCGGATGCCGCGCCGCCGTGGGCGTCGGCGCAGACCCGGACCGCCCAGTCGCCCCCACCGTGGGCGGACCGGGCCGCGGCCGACCGCCGCCGGGGCGACCCCGCGCCCCCTGCCGCCGACCGCCGGGCGGGTGACCCCGCGCCCCCTGCCGCCGACCGCCGGGCGGGTGACCCCGCGTCTCCCGCGGCGGACCGCCGCGCGGGCGACCCGCCGCCCCCCTCCGCCGAGGGGCGCCACGACCGGCAGTACCACCAGTACGGTGACGTGCCCCCGCCGCCGCACCCGTGGGCGTCGTCCGGGGCCCCCGCCGACGGCCCCCCGGTCCCCCTCCCGCCGCCGGCCCAGCCACCCGTGCCGGCCCAGCCACCCGTGCCGGCCTGGACGCCCCCGCCGGCCGCCCCCGCGTACGCCCCGCCCTCCGCGCCCCGGCGCGCCACCGGCCGCCTGGCCGCCCTGGTCACCGTGATGGTCCTGGTCGCGGCGGGATCCTTCCTGGGCGTCTGGTACCTCGGCCGCGACCACGGCGACGGCACCGGAACGGAATCCGGCCCGGTCCCCGGCAGCAGCCTCACCGACTCGGCCGCCCGTACCTCGCCGCCCGCGTCGACCGCCTCGGGCTCGACCCCCACGTCCTCCTCGGTTCCCGAGGGCTACCGCCTCGCCCACGACCCGGTCGGCTACACCCTTGACGTCCCCGAGGGCTGGAAACGCAGGCAGAAGCGGGGTGTGAAGGCCATGGTGGTCTTCTACGACTCCCCGTCCGACGGCCGTCAGCTGCAGATCTTCGAGCTGTCCGAGTCCAGCCCCGCCGAGTCCCTGGACCTGGCCGAGAACGACTCGGTCTACGGCTACTCGCACCAGCCGGGCTACGAGACCCACGACCGCACGTCCGGGGACACCTGGTCCGAGCTGACGTACCGCTACGACGACAAGGACAAGGGAGCCCGTCAGGTCATCGACCACCGGTTCCGGGCCGTCGGCGGCACACTGTTCGCGATCCGCTCCAGCGGCCCGGAGAGCCTGTCCTCAGCGCTGGTCCGCGCACCGCTCACCACGGCGGTGGCGTCCTTCTGCCCGACCGGCGCCGCCTGCCCCTAGGGCGTGCCGTCGACTCCGCCCGCCGTGGCAGCGGCTGAGGTGCACGTCGGTGCGTGGTCCGGGGGGCCCGGTCGAAGGCTGGGGGAGGGACTTGCGCACCGGGCGCCGGCCGTCCTCCCCGCCGTCGTGCCGGCCGGCGCCAGAGGCGGGCCGGCCGTCCGTCACGGGCGGGCCGAGCGCGTGCGGCCCCGTTCCGGCGCGGACGGCCTCGCTCTTCGTCCTCCGTGACACCGACCTGGTCGGCCTGGTCAGTTCCTGGAGCCTGCCCCTGGTGTCCGCGCTGGGCCTGGTCACCTTCGAGGTGCCGCTTCCCCTTCCCGCCCTGCGGCTCGGCCTGGCCTGGCACCCCCGCCACGACGCCGACCCGGCCCACGCCTGGCTGCGCGGCTGCGTACGGGAACTGATGCCCGAGGCAACAGGCAAGGGCCGTACGTGAGTCCGCGGTAGCCGCCGCGACGCGCGCACCGGCCGTGGCGGCGCCCCCGCCCGCGGCTCCTCCCGGTAGATCTCGCCGTAGCCGTTCGTGGTCCACTTTGTCCGCATTTGCCCGCATCTTCAGTGATGCAAAGCACTTTCGGCCACCGATTGCGCATGCAATTCGAAGGTCCGGGCAGGCGGACACGGTCCCCGAGAGTGACACGTGTGTGACGCACGGGAGCTGAACAGGAACGGAAGGCAACAGCGATCATGGCGAAGAGAGCCGAAGCACAGGCACGGGCGACCATCCACGCCGGGGGCGAGTGGCTGGAAGCGGTCTCCGGTGCGACGCGTGAGATCCTCGACCCCGCGGACGCCCAGCCCTTCGCCGTGGTCGCGGAGGGTGACGAGAAGGACGCGGAAGCGGCGGTGGCCGCCGCCCGCCGCGCCTTCGACACCGGCGACTGGCCGCGCACCCCGGTCGCCGAGCGCGCGGCCCTGCTGCGCCGGGTGGCCGACCTCCTCGTCCGCGACCGCGAGGAACTCGGCCTGCTGGAGAGCCGGGACGCGGGCAAGACCGTCGAGGAGGGCCGCGTCGACATCGACTGTGTCGCCGACGCCTTCCGGTACTTCGCCGACCTCGCCGCCGGCGAGGCCCCGGGCCGGGTCGTCGACGCGGGCTCGCCCGACGTCCACAGCGTCGTCGTGCACGAGCCCGTCGGCGTCTGCGCGCTGATCACGCCCTGGAACTACCCCCTCCTCCAGGCCAGCTGGAAGATCGCCCCGGCACTCGCGGCCGGCAACACCTTCGTGATCAAGCCCAGCGAGATCACCCCGATGACCACCATCGCCCTGATCGAGCTGCTGGTGGAGGCCGGGCTCCCGGCCGGCGTGGCCAACATCGTCACCGGCCCCGGCCACACCGTCGGCGCCCGCCTCGCCGAGCACCCCGACGTCGACCTGGTCTCCTTCACCGGTGGCCTGGTCAGCGGCACCAAGGTCGCCCAGGCCGCCGCCCCGACCGTCAAGAAGGTCGCCCTCGAACTCGGCGGCAAGAACCCCAACGTCGTCTTCGCCGACGCCTGCGCCACCGACGAGGGCTTCGACACCGCGGTCGACCAGGCCCTCAACGCCGCCTTCATCCACAGCGGCCAGGTCTGCTCGGCGGGCGGCAGGCTCATCGTCGAGGAGTCCGTCCGGGACCGCTTCGTCGCCGAACTCGCCCGCCGCGCGGAGCGGATCCGCCTCGGCCGGGGCACCGAGGACGGCGTGGAGTGCGGCCCGCTCGTCTCCGAGCAGCAGCGCGACAAGGTGGAGGCCTACGTCGAGTCCGCGCTCCGTGAGGGCGCGGTGCTGCGCTCCGGCGGCAAGCGGCCCCGGCCGAGCGACATCCGCCCCGAGTCCGGCTACTTCTACGAGCCGACCGTCCTCGACCGCTGCCACCGCGAGATGAAGGTCGTCCGGGAGGAGGTCTTCGGCCCGGTCCTCACCGTCGAGACCTTCCGCACGGAGGACGAGGCCGTGTTCCTCGCCAACGACACCGAGTACGGCCTGGCGGGCGCCGTCTGGACCGCCGACGCCGGCCGCGCCCGGCGCGTCGCCGGACGGCTGCGGCACGGCACCGTGTGGATCAACGACTTCCACCCCTACCTGCCGCAGGCGGAGTGGGGTGGCTTCGGCAAGAGCGGCGTCGGACGCGAACTGGGTCCCGCCGGACTCGCCGAGTACCGCGAGACCAAGCACGTCTACCAGAACCTGGCGCCGAAGCCGGTGCGCTGGTTCGCCGGCTGACCCCCGGGCCGGGCCTCCCCATACCCCGGCTCCCCGCGGGCTCCACGTCCCCCTCCGACTTCCCCCGAGCGTTCCCCACCTGGAGTGAGACCCCCATGTCCGACAGTCCCCACGTCTACGACTACGTCGTGATCGGCGGCGGCACGGCAGGCTCCGTCATCGCCTCCCGCCTCACCGAGAACCCGGACGTCACGGTCGCCGTGATCGAGGGCGGCCCCAGCGACGTCGACCGCGAAGACGTCCTCACCCTGCGCCGCTGGATGGGCCTCCTCGGCGGCGACCTCGACTACGACTACCCCACCACCGAACAGCCGCGCGGCAACTCCCACATCCGGCACAGCCGCGCCCGCGTCCTCGGCGGCTGCTCTTCCCACAACACCCTCATCTCCTTCAAGCCCCTGCCCTCCGACTGGGACGAGTGGGAGGCCGCCGGCGCCAAGGGCTGGGGCGCCGTCCCCATGGAGGCCTACTACGCCCGCCTCCTCAACAACATCGTCCCGGTCGACGAGAAGGACCGGAACCCCATCGCCCGCGACTTCGTCGACGCCGCCCGGTCCGCACTCGGGGTACCCCGGGTCGAAGGCTTCAACCGCGGGCCTTTCACCGAGGGCGTCGGGTTCTTCGATCTCGCCTACCACCCGGAGGACAACAAGCGCTCCAGCGCCTCCGTGGCCTATCTGCACCCGGTGATGGACGAGCGCCCCAACCTGACGATCATGCTGGAGACCTGGGCGTACCGGCTGGAGCTGGACGGCACCCGCGCCGAGGGCGTGCACGTGCGCACCAAGGACGGTGAGGAGATCCTCGTCCGGGCCCGCACCGAGGTACTGCTGTGCGCGGGCGCGGTCGACTCGCCCCGCCTGCTGCTGCACTCCGGCATCGGTCCCAGGGCCGATCTGGAGCGGCTCGGCATACCGGTCGCCCACGACCTGCCGGGCGTCGGCGAGAACCTGCTGGACCACCCCGAGTCGGTGATCGTCTGGGAGACGAACGGCCCGATCCCCGACAACTCCGCGATGGACTCCGACGCGGGCCTGTTCGTGCGCCGCGACCCCCAGCAGGCCGGCCCGGACCTGATGTTCCACTTCTACCAGGTCCCCTTCACCGACAACCCGGAGCGGCTCGGCTACCGGCGGCCCGAGTTCGGCGTCTCGATGACCCCGAACATCCCCAAGCCGAAGAGCCGCGGCCGCCTCTACCTGACCAGCGCCGACCCCTCGGTCAAGCCCGCACTGGACTTCCGCTACTTCACCGACGAGGACGACTACGACGCCCGCACCCTCGTCGACGGCATCCGCATCGCCCGCGAGATCGCGAAGACCGAACCGCTCGCGGGCTGGCTCAAGCGCGAGGTGTGCCCGGGCCCGGAGATCGTCGGCGACGCCGAGCTCAGCGAGTACGCCCGCAAGGTCGCGCACACCGTGTACCACCCGGCGGGCACCTGCCGCATGGGTGCCGCCGACGAGGAACTCGCCGTCGTCGACCCCGAGCTGAAGATCCGCGGCCTCGACGGCATCCGCATCGCCGACGCGTCCGTGTTCCCGACCATGACCGCCGTCAACCCGATGATCGGGGTGCTGATGCTCGGTGAGAAAGCCGTCGACCTGATCGGAGGTGGTGTGCGATGACCGCCACACCCGCCACGCCCGCCACACGCAAGCCGCCGACCGCCGACGCCCCCGTCTTCGCGGTGGACGGCCTGTGGAAGGTGTTCGGGCCCAAGGCCGACCGCGTCCCGGCCGACCCCGAGCTCACCGGACTCCCGCCCGCCGAACTGCGCTCCCGCACCGGCTGCACGGCCGCCGTCCGCGACGTCTCCTTCGACGTCCGCAAGGGCGAGGTCTTCGTCGTCATGGGCCTGTCCGGCTCCGGCAAGTCCACGCTCGTGCGCTGTCTGACCCGGCTCATCGAACCCACCGCGGGCAGCATCGCCATCGACGGCGAGGACGTCCGCTCCATGGACCGCACCCGGCTGCGCGAGCTGCGCCGCCACCGCGCCGCCATGGTCTTCCAGCACTTCGGCCTGCTGCCGCACCGCACCGTCCTCGACAACGTGGCCTACGGACTGGAGATCCAGGGCGTCGGCCGCGCCGAGCGCCGCTCCCGGGCCAAGGAGGTCGTCGACAAGGTCGGCCTCAAGGGCATGGAGAAGCGCCGGCCCGCCCAGCTCTCCGGCGGCCAGCGGCAGCGCGTCGGCCTCGCCCGCGCGCTCGCCGTCGACCCCGAGGTACTCCTCTTCGACGAGCCGTTCAGCGCCCTCGACCCGCTGATCCGGCGCGACATGCAGGACGAGGTGGCCCGCCTGCACCGGGAGGAGGGCCGCACGATGGTCTTCATCACCCACGACCTCACCGAGGCGCTCAAACTCGGCGACCGCATCGCCCTCATGCGCGACGGCCGCGTGGTGCAGCTCGGCACCCCCGAGGAGATCGTCGGCTCCCCGGCCGACGACTACGTCCGCGAGTTCGTCCGGGACGTCCCCCGCGAGCAGGTCATGACCGTCCGCAACGCCATGCGCCCCGGCGACTGCGGCGGCCCGGACCACCCCGGCGCCCTCCCGCCGGACGCGGTCGTCGCCGACGCCATCCGGGCCGTGGCCCTGGGCGGCCGGCCCGCCTGCGTGGTCGAGGACGGGCGCTGCATCGGCGTCGTCGACCACGAGCGGCTGCTCGAAGTGGTGGCCGGAACGGAGCAGTTGAAGGAGGCGGCGTGATGGCGACCGTCACCGCAGCCGCGCCGCGCCTCGCGCTGCCCGGCTTCCTGCGGCATCGCGCCGCCCGGAAACTCCTCCTGCTCGCCCTCGCCACCGCGGTCCTCGTGCCCCTGGCCGCCGCCCGCTGGCCGGGCGCCGCGTGGCCGCACGCGCTGACCGTCGACCTGTCCAAGCCGCTCGCCGACGCCAGCGACTGGGTCATCGACAACCGGGACAGCCACCCGCTCTTCCTGTACTTCTTCGGCTACATCAGCAACGCGGTCGTGCTCTGCGTACGCGCCGTGTACCTCACCCTGCTGGCCGCGGGCTGGGCCGGCGTCACCGCGTTCGGCGCGCTCGTCGCCTGGCGGGTCGCCGGGATCCGGCTCGCCCTGGGCACGGCCGCCGCGTTCCTCGCCTGCGGTGTGCTCGGCATGTGGGTGCCGACCATGCAGACCCTCGCGCTGATGGTGATCGCCGTCCTGTTCTCCGTCGGCGTCGGCTTCCTGCTCGGGCTGGGCGCCGGGCTCTCCGACCGGCTGGACCGCGCCCTGCGCCCGGTCCTGGACACCATGCAGGTGCTGCCGGCCTTCGCCTACCTGCTCCCGGTCGTGCTGGTCTTCGGCATCGGCGTCCCGGCGGCGGTCCTCGCCACCGTCGTCTACGCCGCCCCGCCCATGGCCCGCCTCACCTCCCTCGGCCTGCGCGGCGCCGACCCCGAGGTGCTGGAGGCGGTGGACTCGCTCGGCGCCACGGCCCGCCAGCGCCTGCTGACCGCGCGCATCCCGCTCGCCCGCAAGGAACTCCTCCTCGGCCTCAACCAGACGATCATGATGGCGCTGTCCATGGCGGTCATCGCCTCGGTCATCGGCGCCGGCGGCCTCGGTGACCGCGTCTACCAGGCGCTGGCCTCGGTCGACGTGGGCGCGGCCCTGGCGGCGGGCATCCCGATCGTGCTCCTCGCCGTCGTCCTGGACCGGGTCACCGGCGCGGCCGGCGACGACACGGGCACCGCCGGTGAGGGCACCGCCCGCTCCCGCGCCACCGGCTGGCTGTACGCGGCGGCCGGCACCGTGGCCGTCGCGCTCGCCGCCCGCCTCCTGGGCCGGGTCGACTGGCCCGACGCCCTGACCCTGGACATCGCCGAACCCGTCAACCGCGCCGTCGACTGGATGACCGCGCACCTGTACACCGGCGTTCCGGTCGTCGGCGGCACCGCGGACTGGGCCGGGCACTTCACCACCTGGGTCCTCAACCCCCTGCGCTCCGGTCTGCAGTGGCTGCCCTGGTGGTCGGTGCTGCTGATCGTGGCCGCGCTGGCCTGGCTGATCGGTACCTGGCGCACCGCGCTGACCGCCGTCCTCGCCATGGCCGCGATCGGTGTGCTCGGCGTGTGGAAGCCGTCCCTGGACACCCTCTCGCAGGTCCTGGCGGCCGTCGCGGTCACCCTCGTCCTGGGCCTCGCCACCGGTATCGCCGCCGCCCGCAGCGACCGCGTCGAACGGGCGCTGCGCCCGGTCCTGGACGTCTTCCAGACGATGCCGCAGTTCGTGTACCTGATCCCGGTCGTCGCCCTGTTCGGCGTGGGCCGCGCCCCGGCCGTCGCCGCGGCCGTCGTCTACGCCCTCCCGGCCGTCGTACGGATCACCGCGCAGGGCCTGCGCCAGGTCGACCCGGCCGCGCTGGAGTCGGCCCGCTCGCTCGGCGCCACCGGCCGCCAGCAGCTCTGGCAGGTGCAGCTCCCGCTCGCCCGCCGGTCGCTGCTGCTCGCCGTCAACCAGGGCGTGGTCCTGGTCCTGGCCGTGGTCATCATCGGCGGCCTGGTCGGCGGTGGCGCCCTCGGCTACGACGTGGTCTTCGGCCTCGCCCAGGGCGACCTGGCGACCGGTCTGGTGGCCGGCGCGGCGATCGTCTGCCTCGGCCTGGTCCTGGACCGGGTGACCCAGCCCACCGAACGCCGCACGGCGAAGGGAGCGTGACATGAGGCTCGACCGCAGGGCGGCCCTGATCGCCTCCGGCGCGGCGACCCTGTCGCTGCTCACCGGGTGCGGCGCCGCCGACATGACCAAGCAGGCCTCGCCGTTCGCCAACGCGCAGGGGTCGAAGACGGTCACCCTGTCCGTGCAGTCCTGGGTCGGCGCCCAGTCCAACGTGGCCGTCGCCCAGTACCTGCTCGAGCACAAGCTCGGCTACCGCGTGGACACCGTCCAGGTCGACGAGGTCCCCGCCTGGGACGCGCTCAGCCAGGGCCGGGTCGACGCGATCCTGGAGGACTGGGGCCACCCCGACCAGGAGAAGCGGTACGTCGACGACAAGAAGACGATCACGCCCGGCGGGGACCTCGGGGTGACCGGGCACATCGGCTGGTTCGTGCCGACGTACCTGGCCGAGCGGCACCCCGACATCACGGACTGGAAGAACCTGAACAAGTACGCCTCCCTCTTCCGCACCGCGGAGAGCGGCGGCAAGGGCCAGCTGATGGACGGCTCGCCGTCGTACGTCACCAACGACAAGGCGCTGGTGACGAACCTCAAGCTGGACTACAAGGTCGTCTTCGCCGGCTCCGAGGCCGCCCAGATCACCCAGATGAAGCAGTTCGCCAAGGAGAAGAAGCCCTTCCTGACGTACTGGTACTCGCCCCAGTGGCTGTTCGAGAAGGTCCCGATGACGGAGGTGAAGCTGCCGCCGTACAAGGAGGGCTGCGACGCGGACGCGGCGAAGGTCGCCTGCGCCTA
Organism: Streptomyces sp. NPDC004542; assembly: GCF_040610035.1. Taxonomy (NCBI): domain Bacteria; kingdom Bacillati; phylum Actinomycetota; class Actinomycetes; order Kitasatosporales; family Streptomycetaceae; genus Streptomyces; species Streptomyces sp. NPDC004542. The sequence goes on along the minus strand of NZ_JBEXLP010000001.1, from coordinate 201,757 downwards.
CCCGCACACGCCGCTGAAGAAGTACCTCAACGCGGACTTCGCCGAGTCGGGCGGCCCGGCGGCCGCCTTCCTGAAGAAGTTCAAGTGGACCACCGAGGACCAGAACGAGGTCTCCCTGATGATCGCCGACCAGAAGCTGACACCCGAGGACGCGGCGAAGAAGTGGGTGGACAGCCACCCGTCGACGTGGAAGGCGTGGCTGTCCTGAGCCCTACCGCGACCCGTCCGCGATCTCCCGCAGCGCCGGCATGGACCGCCGCTGGAATCCGGGCCCGAACGTGACCCGGGTGGCCCCGAGTCCGCCGAGTTCGGCGGGCGAGGGGCCCTCGCCGTCCAGTCGGCCCCTCACCTTGATCGGCCCCTGGATACCGGACCGCAGCAGCGGCAGCACGGCCACCGGGGCGTGGATCGGGTACACGCACTCGGCGCCCGCCGCGACGTACAGCGCGGCCCGCTGAAGGGCCTGTGAGGGATCCGTCACCCCGCGCGCGAACGTGTCGATGCGCGCGTTGACGAACAACAGGTCCGCCGCGGCCGAGCGCACCTCCGCGAGCCAGTCGGCGTGCTCGTGCGGGTCCTTCAGGACGCCTCCGTGGGAGTCCTCGAGGTTGCAGCCGACGGCGCCCGCCTCCAGCAGCCGCTCCACCAGTTCCTTCGGAGGCAGCCCGTACCCGCCCTCGACGTCCGCCGACACCGGCACGTCCACGGCCCGCGCGATGCGCGCCACCGCGGCGAACATCTCGTCGGCGGGAACCGAACCGTCCGCGTACCCGAGGGACGCGGCGACCCCGGCGCTGGGCGTGGCGAGCGCCGGGAAGCCGGCCTCGGCGAACACCCGGGCACTGGCCGCGTCCCAGGGGCCCGGCAGCACGAGCGGGTCGCCGTGGGCGCGCCGCCGGTGCAGCGACCGCACGACGTTCACCTTGCTCACGGCCGGTACCCCCCGGGCGGGACCCGTCGGCTCACCATGAGCCGGTTCCAGCCGTTGATGACGGTGATCAGCGCGATCAGGTGGGCGAGTTCGGCCTCGCTGAAGTGCTCGGCCGCCGCCCGGTACACCTCGTCCGGCACGAACCCCGCCGTCAGCACGGTCACCGCCTCGGTCAGCGCCAGCGCCGCCCGCTCCCGCTCGCTGTAGAGGTCCTCCGCCTCCTCCCAGGCGCTCAGCAGCTGGACGCGGTGCTCCGACTCGCCGTTCTCCCGGGCCGCGCGGAGGTGCATGTCGAGGCAGAACGCGCAGTGGTTGACCTGCGAGGCCCGGATCATGACCAGTTCGGCGAGGACCGGGTCGCCGAGCCCCTTCTTCGCGGCCGCGCTGAGCGCCGACATGGCCGAGCCGACCTCGCGGTCCAGCAGGTGCGTACGGCTCACCGGTACTGCCCCGGCTGGTAGTGGCCCGGCGTCATCCGGGTGGTCACGCCGAACCGGTTCCACGCGTTGATCACCGTGATCGCGGCGATCAGCTGCGCCAGCTCGGCCTCCTCGAACTGCTCGGCGGCCTTCTCGTACACCTCGTCCGGCACGAAGCCGTCCGTGAGGACCGTGACCGCCTCGGTCAGCTCGATCGCCGCGAGTTCCTTCGCCGTGTAGAAGTGCCGGGACTCCTCCCACGCGCTCAGCTGCACGATCCGCTCGACGCTCTCGCCTGCCGCGAGGGCGTCCTTGGTGTGCATGTCGAGGCAGAAGGCGCAGTGGTTGATCTGCGAGGCGCGGATCTTCACCAGCTCGTACAGCTTGGGGTCGAGGCCCTTCCTGGCGGCGGTCTCCAGCCGGACCATCGCCTTGTAGACCTCGGGAGCGTGCTGGGCCCAGCGCAGACGGGGAGCCTGTTCGGGGGCGTACTCGACGGTCGCCGCGGTTTCCTGTGTGGTCATGCTCCCGACCCTAGGAGCGAGGCAGCCCAGGAGTATGGTCCATTTCCATGGTGGAAAACCGGGCCACTTCGGGTATCGACCTGCACCTGGAACCGGGCCGCTCGGGCGGGCTGCGGCGGGGCCTGACCGACGCCCTGCGGGACGCCGTCCGCACCGGCCGACTCGCTCCCGGCACCCGGCTGCCGTCCTCCCGCACCCTCGCCGCCGACCTGGGCATCGCCCGCAACACGGTCGCCGACGCCTACGGAGATCTGGTGGCCGAGGGCTGGCTCACCGCCCGGCAGGGCTCGGGCACCCGGGTCGCCGACCGCACGGTCGTCCCGCCGGCCGGCGCGGCACCCCGTCGCCGCGCACCCGCCCGGCCGGCCTACAACCTCGTCCCCGGCACTCCCGACCTCGCCGCCTTCCCCCGCGCCGAGTGGCTCAAGGCCGCCCGCCGCGCCCTGTCCGCCGCCCCCGGCCACGCCCTCGACTACGGCGACCCGCGGGGCCGGCCCGAGCTGCGCACCGCCCTCGCCGCCTACCTCTCCCGCTCCCGGGGCGTACGCGCCGACCCGGACGCCGTCGTCGTCTGCGCCGGCTTCGCGCACGGGCTGCGGATCCTCGCCACGGTCCTGCGGGCACGCGGCGTGCGGACGGTGGCGGTGGAGTCCTACGGCCTCGACGTCCACTGGAAGCTGCTGACCGACGCGGGAGCGGCCACGCGCCCCCTGCCGTACGACGATCTCGGCACCGACCCGCACGGACTGGGGTCGGCGGAGGCCGTGCTTCTCACCCCCGCCCACCAGTTCCCGATGGGCGTGGCGCTCCACCCCGACCGGCGGGCGGCCGTCGTGGACTGGGCCCGGCGCACCGGCGGGCTGGTCCTGGAGGACGACTACGACGGGGAGTTCCGCTACGACCGCCAGCCGGTCGGCGCCCTCCAGGGACTCGACCCCGACCACGTCGTCCACCTGGGCACCGCCAGCAAGTCCCTCGCCCCCGGGCTCCGGCTGGGGTGGATGGTGCTGCCGCCGGCGCTGGTCGCGGAGGTCACGGCGGCCAAGGGCGGCATCGACACCTGCGGGGTGCTGGACCAGCTGACCCTCGCCGAGTTCCTCGCCTCCGGCGCCTACGACCGCCACGTCCGCTCCTCCCGCCTGCGCTACCGGCGGCGCCGGGACGCCCTGGTGGCCGAGCTCGCCAGGAGGGCCCCGGCGGTCCGTGCCACCGGCATCGCGGCGGGCCTGCACGTGGTGCTGCGGCTCCCGCCGGGCACCGAACAGGCGACGCTGCGGGCGGCGGCCTGGCACGGTGTCGCGGTGCACGGCCTGAGCCGCTACCGGCACCCGGAGTCGACCGTCGAGCCGCCCGACGCGCTCGTCGTGGGCTACGGGACCCCGCCGGACCACGCGTGGTCCGGGGCGCTGGACGCACTGTGCGCGGCGCTGCCCGAATGACCGGGCCGGTCCCCGATCCGCAGGGTGTGCCGAGTGGTGTCAGCCGGGGCCGGCGGGTCGCGGGGCGGTCAACGGGCGGGCTCTTCCACGGCGGCCGGGAGGGCGGCGGGCTCGCGGCGGGGGCGGATGCGCGGCGGGGCCGGGGCGGTGGCCGCTCCCATGTCCTGGAGGGTCCGGACCCGTATCGCGGCGCCGCCCCCTTCCCGGGGTGCCCCGGCCCGCGCCGGGGTCCGCTCCCGCAGGGCTCGCAGGGCCCGCATCCCGGCCGCCGTCTTCAGCAGCATCTCCTCGTACTCGGCGACCGGATCGGAGTCGAGGACGATCGCCCCGCCGGCGCCGAGGTGCAGCAGACCGCCGGCCAGGACGGCCGTACGGATGACCATGCTCAGGTCCGCGCCGCCGCTGCACCCGAGGTAGCCGAGGGCGCCGGAGTAGACGCCGCGGGCCTCGGTCTCCAGGGAGTCGATGATCTCCAGGGTGCGCGGCTTCGGCGCGCCGGTCATCGAGCCGCCGGGGAAGCAGGCGCGCACGCAGTCCAGGGCGTCGGTGTCCTCGCGCAGCCGTCCCTCCACGGTGGAGACGAGCTGGTGCACGGTGGCGTAGGTCTCGGTGGCCATGAGCCGGGACACCCGTACCGTCCCGGTCCGGCAGACCCGTCCCAGGTCGTTGCGGAGCAGGTCGACGATCATCAGGTTCTCGGCACGGGTCTTGGGGTCCGCCGCGAGCGCGTCGCGCAGCTCCGCGTCCTGTGCCGGGGTGTCCCCGCGCGGCGCGGTGCCCTTGACGGGCCTGGCCTCGGCGATCCCGTCCCGGGTGATGCGCAGGAACCGCTCGGGGGAGGAGCCGGCCACGTCGACGTCGCCGAACCGCAGGAAGGCCCCGTACGGCGCCGGGTCCTCGCGGCGCAGGGCCCGGTAGAGGGCGTACGCGTCGGAGGGCGCGGGCAGCCGGGCGGCATTGGTCAGACAGACCTCGTAACTGGTGCCCGAGCGCAGCTCCTTCTGACAGGCCTCGATGTCCGCGAGGTACGTCGCCCGGTCGCGGACCAGCCACGGCTCGGCGGCACCGAGATCCGGCGCGGTGGCGTCGGGCAGCGGCTGCGGGTCCCCGTCCGGGGCCACGAAGGTGAGCTGGGCGACCGCGCTCTCCAGCCAGTCCGCGGCCTCCAGCGTGGCCTGCGGGGTGTCCTCGGCCAGGCAGACCGCGTAGGTGAACCCCTCCTCGTGGTCCACCGCGATCAGCCGGTCGGCGAACAGCCAGCAGGCGTCCGGCGTGCCGGCCCTGTGCCGGTTCGGTGACCCGCAGTCGGCCTTCGTCTCGTAGCCGAAGTAGCCGACGTAGCCGCCGGTGAAGTCGAAGGGCAGTCCGGTGGCGTCCACCCGGCGGTTCGTCAACTGCCGCCTGAGGTAGTCGAAGACGCTCGCCGTGACCTTGCGCGGGGGCCGTCCGGCCCGCTCGATCTCGCAGCGGCCGGCCGTGACGTCGTAGCGCACGAACTCGGCGAGCGGGCCGCTGTCGTCACCGAAGAACGAGAAACGGGCCAGGCCCGGCTCGACCAGGGAGCTGTCCAGCCAGAACGACCGCGCGGAGGCGGCGTACATCCGGGTGAAGGCGGCCTCGGCGTCCACCGCGGTGGCGATGCGCCGGGTGTGCAGGCGGTAGGCGGGCCGTCCGACGCGCCGCGGGCGGGGGACGGCCGCGGCCGGCGGGGTGAGCGAGGGGCGGGTGATCGGGGTGACCGCGGTGTTCTTCGTACGGGGCTTGCGGGCGAGCTCCGCCGTGAGGTTGCGGAAGTTCACCAGCATCCGGTGGCCGTACTCGGTCAGCACGGACTCCGGGTGGAACTGCACCCCCCACAGAGGCCGCCGGCGGTGCCGAAGCCCCATCAGGACGCCGTCCTCGGACCAGGCGGTGGCCTCGAGGCTCTCGGGCAGCGGCTCGTGCACGGACAGCGAGTGGTAGCGGACCGCGGTGAAGTTCTGCGGCAGTCCCCGGAACAGGTCCCGTCCGTCGTGCCGGACCGTGGACAGATGGCCGTGCCGGGGCTCCGGGGCGGGCCGCACCCGGCCGTTCTCCCCGAGGGCGATCCCCTGGTGGCCCAGGCAGACGCCGAGCACGGGGAGCGGCGACTGCGCGATCACCCGGGCGCCGATGCCGAAGTCGCGGGACTCGCCCGGGTGCCCCGGACCCGCGGACACCACCACGTTGCCGAATTCCGTGAGGTCCGGGATCGCGTCGGCGGGGGTGTCATTGCGGATCACCACCGGTTCCTCGCCGTTGACGTCGGCGATCAGCTGGAACAGGTTGTACGTGTACGAGTCGTAATTGTCGATGAGCAGGGTCTTCACCCGCCCACCTCCCTTGGGTCGTTCCCGGGGCTGGGCGGTCCGTCGTTCGTGCCGTCCACGGAGCGCCTGAGGCGGTGGACACAGCCACTGAGAGCCTTCGCCCCCGGAAGTCGGTCTCGCGGCCCGGCACCACGGGATACGCCACGGTGATGGTGACGGGATCACTGGTCACGCCATCGAGTACGAGAAGAAACGTCACGGCGTTCACGAGGCGACAGCGGGGCCGACAGCCGGCCGGGCGCCGTCAGGCCGCCTCGGCCGGCGCCTCCCCGAACCGCGCCAGCGCCAGCGCGCCCGCCACCGCCACGAGGAATCCCAGCACGGCCAGCCACGCCAGCCCCTCCCGCGTCCGGTCGCCCAGCCACACCACGCCCACGGCCGCCGGGCCGAGCGTCTCCCCGATGACCATCCCAGCGGTGGCCGCCGTCACCGAGCCCCGCTGGAGGGCCGAGGTCAGCAGCAGGAACGCGGCACCCCCGCCGCCCTCGACAACGGCGGCGGCACCGGCAGCACCCTGTGGATCGAGCCCGCCTGGAAGACGCTCCTGAGCAACAAGGCCCTGCTCGCCGTCCTCTGGGAGCTGTACCCCGGCCACCCCAACCTCCTCCCCGCCTACCTCGACGGCCCGCGCGAGCTGGCGGCCACGACCGGCTACGTCGCCAAGCCGCTCCTCGGCCGCGAGGGCGAGGGGGTCACCCTCCACGCGCCGGGCACCGCCCCCGTCGTACGCGACGAGCCCTGCTGCTACCAGCAGCTGGCCCCCCTCCCCGCCTTCGACGGCAACCACGCCGTCCTCGGCGCCTGGGTCGTCGCGAACGAGCCGGCGGGCCTCGGCATCCGGGAGTCCTCGGGCCTGATCACGGACGAATACGCCCGCTTCGTGCCGCACGTGATCCTTTAGCGGCCGGGTCCGGACCGGACTCCACCCCGGCCACCAGGCACGGGGCGCCGGCGGCCGGCTCGTCCGCGGCCTGCCGCACGAGGCCCTCGGCACGGCGACCGGGCCGGCACGAAGTCGCCCGGCACGGCGAGAACGACATCAAGATCAGGGGCACCCGATCCGCTCGCATGGTGGACGCCGGACCGGTGCCGCCCGGCCCGCCCGGTAGGCTGACCAGCGGGCCGTGACTGGCGCGCTGGGATGGGACCGACCATCAGGGAGCGGCCCGGTCGGGAACGAGTGCCGTGCGCCTGGGCCGAGCCGTGAACGCGAACGCTGTACGAAACGCCGTCCGGAGGCCGACATGCCAGAGCAGCAGCCCCTGTCCACCGAGTCCACCGCCTTCCGCGCCGCCCTCGACGTGATCCGCGCCGTCGAGCCGCGGGTCGCCGACGCCATCGGGCAGGAGGTGGCCGACCAGCGTGAGATGCTCAAGCTGATCGCCTCCGAGAACTACGCCTCCCCGGCCACGCTCCTGGCCATGGGCAACTGGTTCAGCGACAAGTACGCCGAGGGCACCGTCGGCCGCCGCTTCTACGCGGGCTGCCGCAATGTCGACACGGTGGAGTCGCTGGCCGCCGAACACGCCCGTGAACTCTTCGGCGCCCGCCACGCCTACGTCCAGCCGCACTCCGGCATCGACGCCAACCTCGTCGCCTTCTGGGCCGTCCTCGCCGACCGCGTGGAGGCGCCCTTCCTGGAGAAGACCGGCGTCCGCCAGATCAACGACCTCTCCGAGGCCGACTGGGCCGAGCTGCGGCAGGCCTTCGGCAACCAGCGCATGCTGGGCATGTCCCTGGACGCCGGCGGCCACCTCACCCACGGCTTCCGCCCGAACATCTCCGGCAAGATGTTCGACCAGCGCTCCTACGGCACGGACCCGGCGACCGGCCTGATCGACTACGACGCCCTGCGCGCCCAGGCCCGCGAGTTCAAGCCGTTGATCATCGTGGCCGGCTACTCGGCCTACCCCCGCCTGGTGAACTTCCGGATCATGCGGGAGATCGCCGACGAGGTCGGCGCCACGCTCATGGTCGACATGGCGCACTTCGCGGGCCTGGTCGCGGGCAAGGTCCTCACCGGCGACTTCGACCCGGTCCCGCACGCCCAGATCGTCACCACGACCACCCACAAGTCCCTGCGCGGCCCGCGCGGCGGCATGGTCCTGTGCGACGACTCCCTCAAGGACCAGGTGGACCGCGGCTGCCCGATGGTCCTCGGCGGCCCGCTCCCGCACGTCATGGCCGCCAAGGCGGTGGCCCTGGCGGAGGCCCGGCAGCCCGCCTTCCAGGACTACGCCCGGCGGATCGTGGACAACTCCCGCGCCCTGGCCGAGGGCCTGACGCGCCGCGGCGCCACCCTCGTCACCGGCGGCACGGACAACCACCTCAACCTGATCGACGTCGCCACCTCCTACGGCCTCACCGGCCGCCAGGCCGAGGCGGCCCTCCTCGACTCGGGCATCGTCACCAACCGCAACGCCATCCCCGCCGACCCCCACGGCGCCTGGTACACCTCCGGCATCCGCGTCGGCACCCCCGCGCTGACCACGCGCGGCCTCGGCACCGCCGAGATGGACGAGGTGGCGGGCCTGATCGACCGCGTCCTGACCACCACCGAGCTGGGCACCACCAAGTCGGGCGCCCCCTCCAAGGCCGCCCACGTCCTGGACGCGAAGGTGGCGGAGGAGATCTCCCAGCGGGCGACGGACCTGGTGGCGGGCTTCCCGCTGTACCCGGAGATCGACCTCGGCTGACGGCGGACTCCCGGCGGGAGCGCTCTTCCGGGGCGCTCCCGTCAAAGTGGTCCCCCGCACCTGAGAGAATGGTGTGCATGGCCACTGACCGACCTCGCGTGCTCTCCGGAATCCAGCCCACCGCAGGCTCGTTCCACCTCGGCAACTACCTCGGCGCCGTCCGCCAGTGGGTGGCCCTGCAGGAGACCCACGACGCGTTCTACATGGTCGTCGACCTGCACGCGATCACGGTCCCGCAGGACCCGAAGGAGCTGCGGACGAACACCCGTCTCGCCGCCGCCCAGCTGCTGGCGGCCGGGCTCGACCCGGACCGCTGCACCCTGTTCGTCCAGAGCCACGTCCCCGAGCACGCCCAGCTCGCCTGGGTCATGAACTGCCTCACCGGCTTCGGCGAGGCCTCCCGCATGACCCAGTTCAAGGACAAGGCGGCCCGGCACGGCGCGGACCGCGCCTCCGTCGGCCTGTTCACGTACCCGGTCCTCCAGGTCGCCGACATCCTGCTGTACCAGGCCCAGGAGGTCCCGGTCGGCGAGGACCAGCGCCAGCACGTCGAGCTCACCCGTGACCTCGCCGAGCGCTTCAACACCCGGTTCGGCCAGACCTTCGTCGTCCCGAAGCCGTACATCCTCAGGGAGACGGCGAAGATCTACGACCTCCAGGACCCGTCCGTCAAGATGAGCAAGTCGGCGGCCACGCCGAAGGGCGTCATCAACCTCCTGGACGAGCCGAAGACCACCGCGAAGAAGGTCAAGAGCGCCGTCACCGACACGGACACCGTGATCCGCTACGACGTCGAGAACAAGCCGGGCGTGTCGAACCTCCTCACCATCTACTCCACGCTCACCGGCAAGACGATCGCCGAACTGGAGCACGACTACGAGGGCAAGATGTACGGCGCGCTGAAGACCGACCTCGCCGAGGTGATGGTCGAGTTCGTGACGCCCTTCCGGGAGCGCACCCAGAGCTACCTGGACGACCCGGAGACGCTCGACTCGGTCCTGGCCAAGGGCGCGGAGAAGGCACGCGCCGTGGCCGCGGAGACCCTCGCCCAGACGTACGACCGGGTGGGCTTCCTGCCCGCGAAGCACTGAGGCGCACGACCGCACGCACGTCCCGGTGGGCGGAGCGCTGCACATCACTCCGCTCGCGCCTGCCCACAGGACACCCGTGGCCGTACAGTCGATAGCCGGACGGCTGTGTACGTTCCGGACGAGAACGCACGGGCGTACGAGCGCACGAACGCACGAGAACGAAACAGAGCGACGACAGGAGACGACGTGGGGACCGTAACGATCGGCGTGTCGATCGCGGTCCCGGAGCCTCACGGCAGCCTGCTCCAGGAGCGGCGCACGGGCTTCGGCGACGCCGCTGCTCACGGCATTCCCACCCACGTGACACTGCTGCCGCCGACCGAGATCGAGGACACCGGACTGCCGGCTGTCGAGGCGCATCTGACGGAGGTGGCCACGGCCGGCCGGCCGTTCCCGATGCGGCTGTCCGGCACCGGCACGTTCCGGCCCGTGTCGCCGGTGGTCTACGTGCGGATCGTGGCGGGCGCCGAGTCCTGCGCCCGGCTGCAGCGGCACATCCGCGACGCCTCCGGTCCCCTCGCCCGTGAGCTCCAGTTCCCGTACCACCCGCACGTCACGGTGGCGCACGGCATCGACGAGGCGGCGATGGACCGCGCCTTCGAGGAACTCGCCGACTACCGGGCGGAGTGGCCCTGCACCGGCTTCGCCCTCTACGAGCAGGGCGCCGACAGGGTGTGGCGCAAGCTGCGGGAGTTCACCTTCGGCGGCGGCGCCGTGGTCCCCCCACAGGCGACGCCCGCGGACCGCGACACCATCCCCACCACCAGCCGTTAGAAGCCCGATGAAGGTCTTGCTCCGGCCGCCCGGCTCGCCCTGGATTGCCGGTAAACGTCAATCGCCGTGAACCGGTGCAAGCCGGGCGCGATTTCAAGATCTTCAGGACGCTTCTAGCCGCCCCGCGGGCGGAGCCCTGACGCCGCCGCCCCGCGGGCGGAGCCCTGACGCCGCCGCCCCGCGGGCGGAGCCCTGACGCCGGGTCACTGGATCGGCAGCCGCCGGAACAGCGCGCGTGGTGCGTGCCGGAGCACCGACATCACCAGCCGGAGCGCTCCCGGCACCCACACCGTCTCCGCGCGCCGCCTGAGCCCCAGTTCGATGGCCGTGGCCACCGCCTCCGGCGTGGTGGCGAGAGGGGCCTGCGCGCGGCCGGCGGTCATCCTCGTCCGGACGAATCCGGGGCGTACGACCATGACGTGCACGCCGGTGCCGTGCAGCGCGTCGCCCAGGCCCTGGGCGAAGGTGTCGAGGCCGGCCTTGCTGGAGCCGTAGATGAAGTTCGAGCGGCGGGCCCGCTCGCCGGCCACCGAGGAGAGCACCACCAGGGAGCCGTGCCCCTGCGCCTGCAGGGCCCGGGCGCTGACCAGACCCGCCGATACCGCCCCCGTGTAGTTGGTCTGCGCGACCCGGATCGCGCCGGCCGTCTCCCGCTCGTCGATCGCCTGGTCGCCCAGGACGCCGAAGGCGAGCAGGACCATGTCGATGTCGCCCTCGGCGAAGACCTTGCCCAGCACGTCCTCGTGCGATTCCGGGTCGAGGGCGTCGAAGGCGACGGTGCGCACGTCTGCCCGCAGGCCGCGCAGCTGCGCGGCCGCCTGTTCCAGGGCGGGGGAGGGGCGGCCGGCCAGCCAGACCGTGCGGGTGCGGCGGGTGATCAGCCGGCGCGCGGTGGCCAGCGCGATCTCGGACGTACCGCCGAGGACGAGCAGGGACTGGGGAATTCCGAAAGCGTCCTTCACGACAACTCCTGGAGGTCGAACCGACGGGAGACCGGACCGGCTGGGGGCTGGACCGGCTGAGGGCTGAACCCGTTCGAGGCCGAGCCCACTAGAGGCCGAGCCGGCGGGAGAGGTCCGACGTGAAGACCCCGTTCGGGTCCAGTTCCGCGCGCAGTGCCCGGAACTCGTCGAGCCGTGGGTACATCGCGGCGAGCAGTTCCGGACGCAGCCGGGAGTCCTTGGCCAGGTAGACGCGCCCGCCGGCGGCGGCCACTTCCTCGTCCAGCTCGTCCAGGAAGGTCCCGAGGCCCGGCAGCCCGGCCGGGACGTCGAGGGCGAGCGTCCAGCCGGGCAGGGGGAAGGACAGCCAGCCCGGGTCGCCGTCCCCGAAGCGCTTGAGGACGGCGAGGAAGGACGGGCAGCGGCGCTCGGAGACGCGGCGCACGATGCGGCGCAGGGTGTCCTCCTGGCCGTGTCCGACGACGAACTGGTACTGGACGAGGCCCGTCCGGCCGTAGATCCGGTTCCAGTGGGGGACACCGTCCAGGGGATGGAAGAAGGCGGCGGCGGGCTTGAGCTCGCCGGTCCGCGCGCGGGGCGCCTTGCGGTACCAGATCTCGTTGAACAGTCCGACGGTCGTGCGGCCGACGAGGCCCTCCGGTACGAGCGCGGGTGCGGCCGGGAGCCGGCGGGGGCGGAAGGCCAGGGGGCGCCGACGCGCGCGCGTGCCGAGCGCTTCCAGGGGCGCGTGGTCGCCGCGGGTGAGTACCGCGCGGCCGGTCGCGGCGCCGCGGGCGAGCAGGTCGATCCAGGCGACCGAGTAGCGGTGGCGGTGGTCGCCGGCGGTCAGCCGGGCCATCAGGTCGTCGAGGTCGGCGGCCCGTTCGGTGTCGACGGACATGTACGACGTCTCGACCGGCAGCAGCCGCAGGGTGGCTGTGAGGATCACCCCGGTCAGGCCCATGCCGCCGGTGGTCGCGTCGAACAGGGGGGTGCCCGGGCGCACGGTGCGGATCCCGCCGTCCGCGGTGAGCAGGTCCAGGGACAGCACGTGGCGGGAGAAGGACCCGGAGACGTGGTGGTTCTTGCCGTGGATGTCGGCGCCGATCGCCCCGCCGACGGTCACCTGGCGGGTGCCCGGGGTCACCGGCACGAACCAGCCGAGCGGCAGCAGCACCTCCATCAGCCGGTGCAGGGAGACGCCCGCGTCGCACCGTACGGTCCCGGCGCCGGCGTCGATCGCGTGGACGCGGTCCAGGCCGGTCATGTCGAGCACGGCGCCGCCCGCGTTCTGCGCCGCGTCCCCGTACGCCCGCCCCAGGCCCCGCGCGATGCCGCCACGGGCCCCGCAGTCGCGGACGGCGGCCGCGGCCTCCTCGTGGGTCCGCGGGCGGACCAGCCGGGCGGCGGTGGGTGCGGTGCGGCCCCAACCCGTGACGCAGACGGTGTCTCCAGGCATGTCGGCGACCGTATCGTCCGCGGGTGAGCGGTCAGTTGCGGAACATCCCCTCTCTCCCCGAAATGGGTGATTAATGGGATGTCGCTTGATATTGCCGTAAGCAAAGCGGTCCGGGCGTGGACAGTGGATCCACATGGACGACATGGATCGCGACCTGGACCACCGGATCCTTTCTGCACTCCACGCCCGCGGTGCCGACCCGCGGGTGGCGTCCGCCGCCCGCGGACTGTCCCTGGCCGGTGAACACGGCGCGCTGTGGCTCACGGCGGGCCTTGCCGGGGCCGCCGTGGACGGCGCCCGGCGCGGCTGCTGGCTGCGCGGCACGGCGCTCGTCGCGGGCGCGCACCTCACCAGCACGGCCGTGAAGCGGATCGTGCGCCGCGCGCGCCCCACGCACGTCCAGCCCCTGGTACGGACCGCCGGCCGGTACTCCTTCCCCAGCTCGCACGCCGCCTCCGCGGCGGCCGCCGCCGTGGCCTTCGGCACGCTCGGGATCCGCGCGGTGCCGCCGCTCGCCGCCGCCATGTGCCTGTCCCGTCTGGTCCTGGGCGTCCACCACCCCTCCGACGTGGCCGCGGGCGCCGCCCTGGGGGTGCTGACCGCACGGGCGGGAGCGCGCTGGATGAGGGGGAGCACCCGTGGCTGACACCGCGCTGCTGGAACACCGCCCGCCCGGCGGGCGGCCCCCCTCACCGCCGCGCCGCCCAGCCACCCTCCTGGGCGGCCTGCTGCGGACCACCCGCCCGAAGCAGTGGGTCAAGAACATCCTGGTCCTCGCCGCCCCGGCCGCCGCCGGGCGGCTCTTCTCCCGGGAGGCGCTGATCCAGGTCTCCCTGGTCTTCGTCCTCTTCACCGCCTGCGCCGCCGCCGTCTACCTGGTCAACGACGCCCGCGACGCCGAGGCCGACCGCGCCCACCCCACCAAGTGCCGCCGCCCCGTCGCCGCCGGCCGGGTCCCCGTGCCCGTCGCCTACGCCACCGGGGGCACCCTGGCCGTGCTCGCCCCGGCGGGTGCCGCCTGGCTGGCCTCGCCGGCCGTCGCCGCCGTGCTGACGGCCTACCTCGGCATGCAGCTGGCGTACTGCGTCACCCTCAAGCACGTGCTGGTCGTCGACCTCGCCGTGGTCACCACCGGCTTCCTGATGCGCGCGGTGATCGGCGGGGTCGCGCTCGGCATCGCGCCGTCCCGCTGGTTCCTGATCACCACCGGCTTCGGGGCGCTGTTCATGGTGTCGGCCAAGCGCTACTCCGAAGCCGTGCAGACGACCGGGCGGCCGGGTGCCACGCGCGCGCTGCTCACCGAGTACACCACCGGATACCTGCGCTTCGTCTGGCAGCTGGCGGCCGGTGTCGCCGTCCTCGCCTACTGCATGTGGGCCCTGGAGGAGGGCGGTGTGCCGCACACGAGCGTGCTGCCCTGGCGGCAGCTGTCCATGGTCGCCTTCGTCCTCGCGGTCCTCAGGTACGCGGTCTTCGCCGACCGCGGGGTCGCGGGCGAGCCGGAGGAGGTGGTCCTGCACGACCGCGCCCTGGCCCTGATCGGCGCGGTCTGGCTGGCCATGTACGGCCTGGCGGTGGCCGATTGGTGACCCCGGTGCACCGGCGCGAACTCCTCGGCTTCGCCACCGCGGGCCTCGTCGCCTACGCCGTCGACCTGGCCCTCTTCACCTGTCTGCGCGGCCCGGCCGGCTGTGATCCGCTGACCGCCAAGTCCCTCTCCTTCGCGGCCGGCTGCACGGTCGCGTACGCCGGCAACGCCCTCGGCCCCTACCGCGGCACCCGGCCCCGGGGCCTGCGCCCGTACGCCGTCTTCGTCGCCGTGAACCTCGCCGGCGCCCTCGTCCAGCTCTGCTGCCTCACCGTCAGCCACTACGGCCTCGGCCTCACCTCCCAGCGTGCCGACACCGTCTCCGGCGCCGGAATCGGCATGGCTCTGGCCACAGTCCTGCGCTTCTGGGGTACCCGGACATGGGTCTTCCGAGACGAGGGCAGAAGCGGATCATGGACTGGCTGAAGAAGCTCCCCGGCGTCGGGCCGCTGTTCGCCCGCCTGATGACCACGCACGCGTGGCGCTCGTACGAGCGCCTGGACCGGGTGAAGTGGACGCGGCTGGCCGCCGCCATGACCTTCGTCAGCTTCATCGCGCTGTTCCCGCTGCTCACCGTCTCCGCCGCGGTCGCCGCCGCCACGCTCGACCCGGCCCGGCAGCGGAACGTCGAGAAGAAGATCGCCGAGCAGTTCCCCGGCATCTCCGACCAGCTCGACATCAGCTCGCTGGTCCAGAACGCCGGCACCGTCGGCGTCATCGCGGGCGCGCTGCTGCTGCTCACCGGCATCGGCTGGGTCGGGCAGGTGCGGGACTGCCTGCGCGCGGTGTGGGAGCTGCCCGACACCGAGGAGAACCTCCTCCTGCGCAAGGCCAAGGACGCCGGGATCCTGATCGGGCTCGGCGGCGCCCTGCTGGTCACGCTCGTCGCCTCCACCGTCGCCTCCGCGGCGGTCGGCTGGGCCGCCCGGGGTCTCGGCCTCGACGAACACGGCTGGGGCAGCGCGCTGCTCCGCGTCGTCGCGTTCGCCGTCGCCGTCCTCGCCGACTTCCTGGTCCTGCTGTACGTGCTGACCCTGCTGCCCGGTGTCGAACCGCCCCGCCACCGCCTGCTCGTCGCGGCGCTCACCGGAGCGGTCGGTTTCGAACTGCTGAAGCTGCTGATCAGCGGCTACATCCAGGGAGTCGCCTCGAAGAGCATGTACGGCGCGTTCGGCGTGCCGGTCGCCCTGCTGCTGTGGATCGACTTCACCGCGAAACTGGTCCTGTTCTGCGCCTCCTGGACGGCGACGCGGAGCAGGGAGGCCGAACTCACGAACGGCCCCGCCGTCGTACGAGGTCCGGCAGCGGCCAGCGGCGGTTGACCGGGAACTTCCCGCCGGTCCCCGGTGACGCGGTGCGAAGGGGCCGGGCTCAGGGGCGGGTCCGTCGTCGTACGAGGTCCGGCACCGGCCAGCGGCGGTTGACCAGGAACGCCCCGCCGGCCAGCAGCACCAGCAGGCCTCCGGCGACCGCCCCGGCGATGCCGACGCCGCGCCGGCCACCGGACGGGCCGACGGCCACCGGCTTCGACGGCGCCCCGCCGGTGCCCGTACCGCCGGCCTGCCCGGCCGACGGGGTGGGGCCGGGCCGGGCGGTCGCCCGCGCCGCGCTCTTCGGCGGTACCAGCTCGCCCACCGGCTGGACCTTGCCGACCGCCTGGAAGCCCCAGTCGAAGAGCCGGGCGGCCTCCTTGTAGACCTCGTTGTGCTCCTGCCTCTCCGGGTTCATCACGGTGACCAGCAGGACGTGGCCGCCGCGTTCGGCGACGCCGGTGAAGGTGGCGCCCGCGTCGGTGGTGTTGCCGTTCTTCACACCCGCGATGCCCCGGTAGACCGGGACGTCGGTGTCGCCGCTGAGCAGCCGGTTGGTGTTCCGGATCTCGCCCGAGCCGAACGTCGCGGTCACGGTCGAGCAGTAGTCCCGGAAGTCCTTCTTCTGCAGTCCCGAGCGGGCGAACAGCGTCAGGTCGTACGCCGACGACACCTGCTGCGGCGCGTCGTAGCCGTCGGGGCTGACCACATGGGTGTCGAGGGCCTGCAGGTCGTCGGCGTGGGCCTGCATGTCCTCGACGGTCTGCCGGATGCCGCCGTTCATCCGGGACAGGACGTGCACCGCGTCGTTGCCGGAGCGCAGGAAGACGCCGAGCCACAGGTCGTGGACGGTGTAGGTGCGGTTCGGCTTGATCCCGACCACGCTCGAGCCGGCGCCCATGCCCGCCAGGTCGGCCGGGACCACCTTGTGCTCGGTCGTCCTCGGGAAGCGCGGCAGGACCGTGTCGGCGAAGAGCATCTTCAGCGTGCTCGCGGGAGGCAGCCGCCAGTGCGCGTTGTGCGCGGCCAGCACCTCCCCCGACTCGGCGTCGGCGACGATCCAGGAGCGCGCGGTGACGTCCTTGGGCAGCACCGGGGCCCCACTGCCCAGGTCGGCCTGCGTGCCGGGCCGGCCCAGACGGATGCCGCCGACCGTCGACATGCCCGCCGGGGGAGTGGCCGACGGGCTCGTCGAGGGGGCCGGCGCGGCGACGGCGACGGGCGTGGCGAGCGCGGCGGACAGCAGGGCGGCGGAGGTGACCAGCAGGCTCCCACCCCGGGCGCGGCGCCCGACGGACCCCGGCGATACTGAACGCATGAAGCTCAGCCGCCCGGTGTCCTGGTTCCTGCTCGCCTTCGGGGTGTGGAGCTGGGTCATCTGGGTCACTTTCGTCAAGAATCTCGTCAAGGACAGCAGCGGTCTCGCCTTCGACGACGGCCACCCGACGGCCTACTTCTGGGTGCACCTGACGCTGGCGGTCGTCTCCTTCGTATGGGGGACGGTCATCGGGGTCATCGGGTTGCGCGGTCTGCGCGCACTGCGCCGCACGTCGTAACGGAAACCGTCACAACCTAAAGCACGGGGGACACCACCACGTGGTCATCGTCTTCGCGCTCGTCGCCCTGGCGGTCCTGGCCGTCGTCGCGGTCCTGCACTGGTACGTCTGGCGCCGCCTGGTCCGCGACACGACGGCGGGCCCCGGCCCGGCACGCCGCGCGGGGACGGCCGTCTTCGTGGCCGGCCCGGTGCTGATGGCCGCCGCCCCGGTCGCCGAACGCGCCGGCGCCCCGTTCTGGCTCCAGCGCACCCTCGCCTGGCCCGGCTTCCTGTGGATGGCCCTCGCGCTCTACCTGCTGCTGGCGGTGGTGGCCGGGGAGGCGGTACGGCCCGTGCTGCGACGGCTGCCGGTGCGGCGGGGCCGTACCGCCCCGGTGCCCGTGGCCGTACCGGCCCGGGCGGCGACGGCCCCGGCGGCCGTACCCGTACCGCGGCAGCAGGCCCCGGAGGAGGCCGGGGCGCCTCCGGAGCCCGAGGGGCCCGAGGAGTCCCAGGCGCCCGGGGAGTCCCAGGCGCCCGGGGAGTCCCAGGCGCCCGACCGGGCGTCCCCGCTCGCGCCCTCCCGGCGCCTCTTCGTCTCCCGGGTGGTCGGCGGCGCCGCCGCCACCGCGGCCGTGGCCACCGTCGGCTACGGCACCTACGGCGTGCTGCGCGGTCCGAGGGTGAAGCGGGTCACCGTCCCGCTGGCCAGACTCCCGCGCGCCGCACGCGGGTTCCGGATCGCCGTGGTCAGCGACATCCACCTCGGTCCCGTTCTCGGCCGGGACTTCGCGCGGAAGGTCGTCGACACCGTCAACGGCACCCAGCCCGACCTCATCGCGGTCGTGGGGGACCTGGTGGACGGCAGCGTCAAGGACCTGGGTCCGGCCGCGGCGCCGCTGGCGGGGCTGCGGGCTCGGCACGGGGCGTACTTCGTCACCGGCAACCACGAGTACTTCTCCGGCGCCCGGCAGTGGGTGGAGGAGGTGCGGGAGCTGGGGATGCACCCGCTGGAGAACGCCCGTACCGAACTGCCGTACTTCGACCTCGCCGGTGTCAACGACCTCCAGGGCGAGAGCGAGGGGCAGGGCCCCGACTTCGGCAGGGCGCTCGGCGACCGGGACACGGCACGCGCGTGCGTGCTGCTCGCCCACCAGCCGGTGCAGATCCACGAGGCCGTCCGGTACGGCGTCGACCTGCAGCTCTCCGGCCACACCCACGGCGGCCAGCTCTGGCCGGGCAGCCTCGTCGCGGCGGCCGCCAACCCGACCGTCGCGGGACTGGAGCGCTACGGCGACACCCAGCTGTACGTCAGCCGGGGCGCGGGGGCGTGGGGTCCGCCCACCCGGGTGGGCGCCCCCTCGGACATCACCGTGATCGAACTGACGACCCTTTGAACAAGCCGTGAGGGAACTGGGGGATCCGGAGGCCGCACCGCCCGGGTAAGTTCTTTCTCATCTCGGCAGACCGCCCTTCCCCCGGCTCAAACCCGTGTGATTAGGTGAGCCGCGCCACTAGGGGGTGGCGGGTGTGCGCAGGGCCTGGGCAGGGCTCGGGCAGGGCCTGGGGAGGGCACGACCGTGCGATCGGTTCGCATGCGGATTCTTGCGGGTTTTCTCGTTCTGGCAGCCGTGGGGATCGGCGGCTGGCAACTGCTTCCGTCACAGGAGGACAAGGACAAGACCATCACGGTCGGCACGACGGACGCCGTCACGTCGCTCGACCCGGCCGGCGCCTACGACGCGGGCTCCTGGGCGTTGTTCGGCAACGTTTTCCAGTCGCTGATGACCTTCGATCCGGACGGTGTCACGCCGGTGCCGGACGCGGCCAGGAGCTGCGTGTTCGTCGGCAGCGGGCTGACGGCCTACCGGTGTGAACTGCGGTCCGGGATCACCTTCCCGAGCGGCCGGGCGATGACCGCGGAGGACGTGAAGTACTCCTTCGACCGGGTCAAGAAGATCAACTCCGAGGTCGGCCCGGCGTCCCTGTTCGCCACCCTCGGCTCGGTGACCGCCGAGGGCGACACCGTCACCTTCCACCTCTCGTCCCCGGACGCCACCTTCCCGTACAAGGTGGCCACCGGCGCCGGTTCGATCGTCGACCGGGACAAGTACCCGGCGGACGGCCTGCGGACCGGCAACGGGGTCGACGGCACCGGCCCGTACCGGCTCACCGGGTACACCAAGGACAAGCTGGCCACCCTGGAGCCGAACTCCTCCTACAAGGGCGACGTGAACGGCACCGGCCGCCCCGTCGAGCTGCGCTACTACGGCGACTCGGACAAGCTGAACGCCGCCTGGAAGGCCGGGCGGATCGACGTGGCCACCCGCACGCTGCCGCCGGGCGTCCTGTCCGGCCTGTCCGCGAGCGACCCGGGCCGGCGCGTCACGGAGTCCGACAGCTCCGAGACCCGCAACCTCTACCTCAACACCCGCGCGAGCTCGCCGCTGCACGACGTCCGCGTCCGGCGGGCCCTGGCCTGGCTGGTCAACCGGCAGCAGTTGGCCGCGACCGTGTACCACGGCACCGTGGAACCGCTGTACTCGCTGATCCCGGCCGGGCTCACCGGCCACACCACGTCGTTCTTCGACGACTACCCCGAGCAGAGCACCCAGAAGGCGAGGCAGCTGCTCACCGAGGCCGGGATCACCACCCCGGTGCACTTCACCTTCGGCTACGGCAAGGGCCGCGGCGCCTCCGCCGAGGAGGCCGCGGAGCTGAAGAAACAGCTCGAGGCCGGCGGCCTGTTCAAGGTGGACCTCAAGGGCTACGAGTGGACCGCCTTCCAGAAGCTGTGGGCGGGCGGCAAGCTGGACGCCTGGGCGGTCGGCTGGGTCGCCGACTACCCCGACCCGGACACCTTCGGCGCCTCGCTCGTCGGCACCGGCTCCACGATGAGCACCGGCTACAGCAACAAGCTCGTCGACAACCTCATCCAGGACAGCCAGCGGTACGCCGACCGCCGCCGGGTCGCCCAGGACTTCCGCACCCTGCAGCAGGACGTGGCCGAGGACGTGCCCCTCATCCCGCTGTGGCAGCGCAAGGAGTACGTCGTCAGCAGTGAGGACGTCGGCGGCGGGCAGTACCTCGTCGACGGCACCGGCCTGTTCCGCCTGTGGCGTCTGGAGTGGATCTGAGGCGGGCGGTTCAGGGCCGTACGGGCGGGCGTTCGGGCAGGGTCACCGTCACCGCGAGCCCCTTCCCGGGCGCCGTCCGCACCGCCACCGCGCCGCCGTGCGCGGACCGGAGGGCCCAGGGCGTGCCGCCCGTCCCGCTGTGGCGGCGCGTGGCTGTCGCGGTCGTGGTGTCCGGGGCGGTCCGAGGCGGGCGGTTCAGGGCCGTACGGGCGGGCGCTCGGGGATGACGTCGGCGGGCCGCGTGCGGCGCAGCACCGCGCGGATCCGGGCGACGACGACGTCGAGGTCGAACGGCTTGGTGATGTAGTCGTCGCCGAAGCCGAGGGCGCCGACCACCTCGGCGGGGGAGTCGCGCGCGGTGAGGAAGACCAGCGCCGGTTCCGGCTGCCGGGCGCGCAGTTCGCGGCCCAGGGCGCGGCCGTCCCCGTCCGGCAGCATGACGTCGGGCAGGGCGGCGTCGAGCAGGGCGCCGTCGGGCCGGTTGCGTTCGGCGAGCGCACGGTGCCCGCGGTCATCACCTCGAAGCGGTGGTAGCGCAGGGCGATGGAGAGGACGTCCGCGATACTCTCCTCGTCCTCCACGACCAGCACGGTTCCTGGAGCCGTCATGTCCCCGGTATCGGCGGGGCCGCCGGTGCCGGGGGCGGATCGTGCTTTGGAGTTCCTTGAGAGTCATGCGCGTCACGTGTCCCCGCGGGTGTGCCGATGCCGATCCTGGAGCCAGGACCTGGGGGACCGACCGAAGAAGTGAAGATCTTTTCAAGGAGCGTTGAGCGTGACGGCATGGGCACGGTGGTGCTATCGGCACCGGCTGGTGGTCCTGGTGTTGTGGGTGGGGGCGCTGTTCGGCCTGGGCTTCGCGGCCTCGGCGGCGGGTACGGACTACGCGAACGTCTTCTCCCTCCCGAACACGGACTCCAAGCGGGCGTACGACCTGATGGAGAAGGCCTTCCCGGACAGCGCGGGCGACACCGACACGGTGGTGTGGAAGACCGACGGCGGATCGGTGCGTGACGCGTCCGTGCAGTCCCGCGTCCAGCCCGCGCTGGACGAGATCGCGAGGATGAAGGGCGTCGGCGAGGTCACCGGCCCCTACGACGGTGCCCGGGGGGCGGCGCAGATCAGCCGGGACGGGCGGATCGCCTACGCCCGGATCACGTTCGCCGAGCAGGCGAACGCCGTACCCAAGGACCTGGTCCAGAAGGTCCTCGACACCGCGCGGGGCGCCGAACGCGGCGGTCTCGAAGTCGAGTTGGGCGGCCAGGCCGTCCAGCGGGTGCAGCAGCCGCCGCAGGGGCTGGCGGAGTCGGTCGGTCTCCTCGCCGCGGCCGTCGTGCTGTTCCTGGCCTTCGGCTCGCTCCTCGCGATGCTGCTGCCGATCGGCATCGCGGTCTTCGGCGTCGGCATGGGCCTGTTCGGCGTCCAGCTGCTCAGCCACACCACCGACATCCCCGACCTGGCGCCGCTGCTGTCCTCCCTGATCGGCCTCGGCGTCGGCATCGACTACGCGCTGTTCATCGTCACCCGGCACCGGCGCGGCATCCTGCGGGGCATGGACCCCGAGGAGTCGGCGGTCATCGCCCTCAACACCTCCGGCCGGGCGGTGCTGTTCGCCGGCGGCACGGTGTGCATCGCGCTGGCCGGCATGCTGGTGACGAACCTGCGCTTCCTGGACGGCGTGGTCATCGGCACCTCGCTCACGGTCGTGCTCAGCGTCCTCGCGGCCACCACCCTCCTCCCGGCCCTGCTGGGCTTCCTCGGCCCGCGCGTGCTCAGCCGCCGCCAGCGCCGCCGCCTGGCCGAACACGGCCCCGAGCAGGAGCGGGCGAGCGGTCTCGCGGCACGCTGGTCGGCGGGCGTCCAGAAGCGCCCCCGTACGACCGCCGTGCTCGCCCTCGTCGTCATGGCCGTGCTGGCCCTGCCGGTGCTGTCCCTGCGCCTCGGGGCGACGGACCAGGGCAACGACGACGCGTCCACCACGACCCGCAAGGCCTACGACCTGCTCGCCGAGGGCTTCGGCCCCGGCTTCAACGGCCCGTTGCAGGTGGTCGTCGCGGGCGGTGACACGGACGCCCTGGTGAAGGACATCCGGGCGACCGAGGGGGTCGCCCAGGCCGGCGCGGTGCCCGCGCGCGGCGGCGTCACGGTGGTGCAGGTGATCCCGAAGAGCTCACCGCAGTCGAAGGAGACCGACGACCTGATCGACACCCTGCGGGACGAGGTGATCCCCGAGGCGGGGGTGCGGGCCCACGTCGGCGGGGTCACCGCGGTCTCCAAGGACTTCGCGTCCGTCACCGGCGACCGCCTCCCCTACTTCATCGCCACGATCATCGGCCTCGGCTTCCTGCTCCTGCTGATCGCGTTCCGGTCCCTGCTGGTGCCGCTGACGGCCGCGGTGATGAACCTGATCGCGGCGGCGGCCTCCTTCGGCGTCCTCGTCGCGATCTTCCAGTGGGGCTGGGGCCTGGACCTGCTCGGCCTCGGCAAGGAGGGCCCGATCAACGCCTTCCTGCCGGTCATCATGCTGTCCCTGCTCTTCGGCCTGTCCATGGACTACCAGGTGTTCCTGGTCAGCCGGATGCACGAGGAGTGGGTGCACACGAAGGACAACGCCCGCGCGGTCCGCGTCGGCCTCACCGAGACCAGCCGGGTGATCAACTCCGCGGCCCTGATCATGGTGTGTGTCTTCATGGCCTTCGTCCTCAGCGGCGACTCGGGCGCGTCCATGGCGGGCGTGGGCCTGGCGGCGGCGGTCGCGCTCGACGCGTTCGTCCTGCGTACGGCACTGGTGCCGGCCGTGATGCACCTGATGGGGAAGGCCAACTGGTGGCTTCCCACGTGGCTGGAGAAGCGGCTGCCGCACCTCGCGGTGGAGCCGAAGGAGGAGGAAGCCCAGGCCGTACCCGCCGGGGGCGCGGAGGGCGCCGCCTCGGTGGTCCACGGCTACGTCCGCACGGCCGACGGCGAGCCGGTGGGGGGCGCCGCGGTGACCCTGCTGTCCAAGGGCGGGCGCCGGCTGGACCGGGTGACGTCCCTGGCGGACGGCTCGTACATCGTGTCGGTGCCGGGACCGGGCTCGTACCTGCTCGCGGTCACGGCCGGGGCGCACGGCGCCAAGGCACGGCACGTGGTCGTGGGGGACGGGCCGCTGGTGTACGACGTCGAGGTGGCGGAGGGGGAGGTGGACGCGGTCAGTTAGCTTTCCTCTGCCCGGCCTTGAGGATCTGGTCGACGTCGAGGGTGACCTTGGCGCCGATGGAGTCGGGCAGGGTGACGAGCTCGCCGGGGGCATGCGGCCGGTGGTACTGGTAGGTGCCCCCGGCCGGTTCCGCGAGCACGTGGAGACGCTGGTGCTTGCGGTCCACGACGACGTAGACCGGCACCTCGGCCTCCGCGTAGGCGGCGACCTTCGTCTTGAGGTCGTCCTTCCAGTTTCCGGAGGTGACCTCCAGGACGAGACGGAAGCACACCGGGTCGTACGCGTTGTTGTCGACGTAGTGGTCGTCGATGTCGGCGTCGACCACCACGAGGTCGGGGATGGCGTAGTCCTCGGCGCCGGTGGGCAGCCAGAGGCCGACGTTCTGGAGGACCTCGGTCTCGTCGTCGTCGAGTCCCGCCGCGATGAAGGGACGCATGAGCTTCGTCAGCGCGCGGGCGTGGGGGGCATCCGGGGATGGGGTCACGATGAGGTGGCCTCCGATGATCTCGACGCGGTAGCCCGGATGGCGCTCCATGATCTCGTCGGCGAGGGCCGTGAGCGAGAACGGCTCGTCGTCGAAGGGCTGCTCGACGGATGCAGCGGACATCGCGTGCCTCCTAGGGGCTGGTGTCGAGAACATCATCGTAGGCAGGCCGGGCGCCGGATGTCCCCTTCGCGACCGGTCACCCGGAAGTGATCACCCGTCCTGCCGCCCCCGCCCCGCCGGATCCGGCAGCGCCCTCGTCATCCCCGGCAGGAAGTCCGTGAACAGCTCGTGCACCTCCCGCAGCAGCGGCCGCAGCACCCGGAACCGCGCCAGGTACACGCCCCGCGCGGTGAGCCGCGCGCCCCGCTCGGCGAGCCGGTAGCTCCGCTCGCGTCCCTCGGTCCGGTCGAAGACCCAGTACAGGACGAGCCCCATCTGTGAGAGCCACATCAACTCGGGCAGGATGTCCCGCAGTTCCTCGGGCACCTTGGTCTTCGTGCCCGCCAGCACCTCCCGGTGGACGCTGATGGCCTCCAGACGGGCGTGCTCCGACTCGGGGGAGAAGGGGCTGAGCGGGCTGTCGGGGTCGGCGGCGTTCTTGAAGAACTGCACCGCGAACTCGTGGTACGGCGTGGCGATGTCCAGCCAGGCCCGCAGCACGCCCGCGAGCCGGGCCTCGAGGTCGGTCTCCCGGTCCAGGACCTCCCGGACCGCCACCTGGTGCTCGGCGGCGATCCGGTCGTAGAAGCCCTGGATCAGGTGCTCCTTGCCGGCGAAGTAGTAGTACGCGTTGCCGACGGAGACGCCGGCCTCCTTGGCGATGGCCCGCATGGTCGTCTTGTCGTAGCCGCGCTCCTGGAACAGCCGCATCGCCGTCTGAAGGATCAGCGCGCGGGTCTGCTCGGACTTGCTGGCTTCGTTCTTCGCGGACACGGACCCGAGCCTAACGACTGCCGCAGGTACCGCCGTCACAGCCCGGCGGGGCATAGCTCCAGCCCTGACTCGGGCGGTACGCCCACCCGCCGCCCGAGCCCCGCCCCTCAACGAGGCGCTGCGCGCCGCCCCCGTTGACTGCCGCCCTTCGGTACGCCTTCCCGCCCCACTGCGCGCCCCGCCACCGCGCCGCCGCCAGCACCGCGCCCTTGGCCAGCGCCGCGCCGGCCGGCGTGCTGAGCCGGTGGGCGAGCGGGCGGTGCTCGCGCAGGGCCCACAGGACGACGACCCAGGCGGTCGCGCCGCGGTAGACCTGCCCGGCGTCCCCCACCACGGTGATCTCGTCCAGGGTCCCGCCGTGATCCAGCGAGGGGAACCGGGCCCGCGCCTCGTCGGACCCCGCCGGGACCAGTTCCAGCGGTACCAGCTGCCGCTGCCGTACGAGCCAGTCCCGTACGAAGGCGCACAGGGCGCAGTCGGCGTCGTACAGCACGGTCAGCCCGCGGACCGGGACACGCACGGCGCCCCGGTCCCCGGTGTCCGCCACCGCGCTCACGCCCCGGCCGACGGCGCGGTCCAGCCCTGCGGGGCGACGGGCGGGATCTGCTCCCGCTCCATGACGCCGCGCCGGCGGATCCGGTTCAGCACGTACACGTTGCCCAGGTGCATCACCCCGAGCACCAGCAGCACCACGCCCAGCTTGGTCGACAGCGCCTCGAAGATCCCGCGGGTGTCCTCGATGGCTTCGTCGCCGCTCAGGTAGAGCGCCACGAAGCCGAGGTTGACCAGGTAGAAGCCGACCACCAGGAGGTGGTTGACGGCGTCGGCGAGCTTCTCGTTCCCCTGCAGCACGTCCGCGAGGAACACCCGGCCGTTGTGGCTGAGCGTCCGGGCCACCCAGATGGTCAGCGCGATGCTGACCACCAGGTAGATGACGTAGGCGATGACCGTGCGGTCCATGCCCCCACCCCTTCTCGACACTTCTTGAACACGTTCAAAACGCTGACAGCAGTGACTGTAGACCTGTTTTTGAACATGTTCAACTCATGTCTTCAGGACCGCCGGGCCAGCTCCGGCCGCTTGGTGTAGTCCGTGAACCCGAAGACGTTCCCCCACGGGTCGGCGAACTCCACGGTCCGCCCCGTGGCCGTGGAGAGGGGCTCGTCGAGCGGCTCGATCCCGGCGTCGGCGAGCCTGCGGAGTGCCGTGCGCGCGTCCGGCACCTCCAGCCACAGCCGGGCCGAGGGCCAGGCCGGCGGCCGGTGCCCGAGCCCGTGCTCCACCCGCAGCAGGATCCCGGGCGTCTCGCCCCCGACCTTCAGCAGGACGATCCCGGCCTCGTCGAACCGGAACCCCACGACGAAGCCGGCCCGCTCGTAGAACTCCACGGCCTCACCGAGGTCCCCGACGGGCAGCAGCACGTTGTCGAAGCCGAGCAGTTCGTAGGACTCTTCATCTGACATGCCATCACATTAGGTGCCCCGCGGCGGCTACCGGCGGGGGCTGACCGTGGGGTCACTCGCCCGGAGGCGGGGACGGCCGAACCGGATCAAGGGCACCCCGGTAGGAGCCTGGCCGCATTTCTCCTGCAAGATGGCCTGCACTCATCTCGTATGTAGATCATCAGATCGCCTGGCCCCGGGAGAATCAGCCGTGTCCGAACAGCCGCAGCAGCCGCAGCAGCCGCCCCAGCCCCCGCAGCCCGGCTACGGGTACCCCACGGCCGGCAGCCCCGGCCCGTACGGCTACCCCCAGCCCGGCGGCTACCCCGCCCCCGGTTACGTGCCTCCCGGCACCTTCACCGGCGACCCCAACGCCCCCTACGGCTACGACCCTTACGGCCGTCCCTACTCAGACAAGTCGAAGATCGTCGCCGGTATCCTCCAGCTCGTCCTGGGCAGCCTCGGCGTCGGCCGGTTCTACATAGGCAACGTCGGCATCGGCCTCGCCCAGCTCTTCACCTGCGGAGGCCTCGGCTTCTGGGCGCTGATCGACGGCATCATCCTGCTGACCAGCAACGACAAGACCGACGCCGACGGGCGGATCCTGCGTGGCTGACGCGTTGCGCCGCTCCGTCCGGGAGCGCGCGGCCGTGCTGCGGCACCCGGCGGCGGCCCCCCTCGCGGTGCTCGCCGCCGGCGCGGCCGGCTCCGCCTACCTCTACGTCACCGACCCGCACCAGCCCGGCCACGTCCTCCCCCGGTGCCCGTTCCGCCTCGTCACCGGCCTGCTCTGCCCCGCCTGCGGCGGCACCCGCATGGCGTACGACGTGATGCACGGCCACGTCGCGCAGGCCTGGCTGGACAACCGCGTCCTGCTGCTCGCCTCGCCGTACGCGCTCACGCTCCTGGCCCGCTGGAGCTGGGAGGGCCTGCACGGCCGCACCTGGCATCCGCGCCTCGGCCCGAGGGCCCTGGCGGCCGTCCTCGGTATCGCCGTGACGTGGACGGTGGCCAGGAACATCGCCTGAAAATGACCGAACTTGATCACGAATTAGGAACAGTGGATCATCTCCACTCCCTTTCTCCCCTCTGTCCTCTTTAAGCTCGCAGTTCACAGGGGGGATGTCCTGGCACGGCCGCAGCCGTGCGCGGACGTCGGTCGACGTCGGTCGACGCAGGTGTTCTTCTCGTCGCATGCCTCCTGGACCTCCCGTTCCGGAACAGGCCGCCCCGGCCTCCCGCAGTCACCCCAGGAGCAGCGCTCATGACCGTCCCCACCCCGCAGGCCCCCTACGGCGTCGACCCGCTGGGGCGCCCGTACTCCGACAAGTCCAAGATCGTCGCCGGTATCCTCCAGATTTTCCTGGGCTCCCTCGGCATCGGACGCTTCTACGTCGGCTCCGTCGGCGTGGGCCTCGCCCAGCTCTTCACCTGCGGCGGCCTCGGGCTCTGGGCGCTGATCGACGGCATCCTGTTCCTCACGAGCAACGACCGCACGGACAAGCAGGGCCGCATCCTGCGCGGCTGACCCCGACACGCATACGGCGAGGGCCCCCGCTCACAGGGGACAACCTGCAAGCGGGACAACCTGCAAGCGGGGCCTTCGGAAAGCCACCGGAAACGTCACTGCCGGGCCGGCTGCCTCGCCGCACTGCCGGCCCCGCGCAGGCAGCGGCGACCTCACCCGATGGCGATCCGGGTCTTCCAGTAGTCCTTTGCGGCGATGATCTCTGTTCCCGATCCAGTAAGAGCTGTTTTGCTGCCTGCGTAGAACCGGACAGATCCGTCGGAGCGAATGGCCCAGATGTCGGGGATCGAGTCTCCGTTGACGCTGGGCGTACCGATCAGAAGCGGGATGCTGCCGCTGTTCCAGCCCGAGGCGCCGTATTCGGTGTCGACGCCACCGGAAGAGTTGGCTGCGGAAGCCAGCGAGTCGAGGTTGACCCCACCGCCGGACGCGGCGATGCCCTTGCGCAGCAGAAGCCTCCCGGTGACGTCGGTGCGGTAGAGGAGGTCGGTGACACCGTCCCCGGTGATGTCCTGGACGGTGACCACATCCCGGTCCTTCCACGCGGAGGCCGAGAGTCTGATCGCCTGGTCGATGGTGGCACCGTGGTACCCGGTCAGTGCCCAGAGCTCGTCGTCGGCGCCGCTTTTGACAGTCGCGAAGAAGTCGGTGCGTCCGTCGCCGGTGGCGTCTCCGGCGCTGACGATCTGGGTCATGTCTGCAGGGCTGGGCGCTCCGTCCGGCAGCAGGATCTCCCGGCGCTTGTCGACGTTGACGGCTCCGTAGCCGTCTCCGGGATAGACCCACAGCTTGCCGCCCAGGCGGACGACGAGGTCCTGAAGCCCGTCACCGCCGTATATGTCACCGTTGTGAGTGATCAGGGCGCCTTTGAAGTGACCGGAGGAAGCCGCAACATACGGTGGCAACTCGTCGCCGTTGGGGTCCTTGTCGGGGTTGGCCCGGTAGGCACCCGACATCGAGTAGTCCAGGTCACCGGTTCCCTTGGCCGGGTCGTCCTTGTCGGCCTGCGACGGATACATGGCCAGGTTGCCGCCCTCGGTGACGACCATGAGGTCGGCCATCTTGTCGCCCGTGAAGTCGCCCGGGGCATCGGCCTGGTCCCGGGGCGCGACGTAGAAGAAGTACTTCGTGGGATCGGATGCGTTGCCCGCGCTGTCGACGGTGCGCACGTACAGCACGTTCGGGCCGGCGGTCGGAGGCCGCGCGTCCGCGATGGTCGCGCTGACACTGGTGGCCGTACCCGCCTTCCGGTCGATGTGGAAGGGGTAGCTGGCCGAGTTGAACCCGTACTCGTACCGCACCACGTCCGTGTTGAGGGCACGTACGGTGAAGGAGCCGGGCGTACCGAACTTCTTCGTGCTCCAACGGGTGTCCTCGTCGTCGCTGCCGAAGCCGTTCTCATCACCGTCGGCGTTCGGGAAGTCGGTGGAGCTGACCTTGGGCGGTTTCGGCGCGGCGGTGTCCAGGACGAACCGGCACGGTGTCTTGGAAGGCGAGTAGGCCGACGAACTTCCCGCGTCGTCGACGGCTCTGACCCGCCAGGAGTAGACGGTGCCGTTCTTGAGTGTGCTGGTGGAGAAGACCGCGGTGCGCAGGGCGGTGTCCGTGTCACCGCCGACGGACTTCTTGCCGGCTGATTTCAACAGGTCACCGATGCTGTCCCACTTGCCCGTCGGCCAGAGGTCGAAATCGAGATAGTCGAGGTTCTTGTCCTTGTCCGTACCCTTGGCGGTGAAGGTCAGATCACCCGATCCCATCCGCACGTACGGCGTCGTCGTGGTGCACTTGGCCTCGGGGCCGAGGTCCAGGGAGCCGGAGACGATCGTGGGCCTGCGGTTGTAGACGAGTTCCAGGACGGGGGCGTAGTCGCCGTCGGCCTGGAACTTCTTCCACGCGTACTGGGAGTCCTCATCGCGGGCGCGCAGCCCGAAGGTGATGGTCTCGTCGCCCTGGTCGGCGGCCTTCTGGGCACCCTTCTTCACGTCGAATGCTTCGAACGCGTCATGGCAGCGGGAGGCTTTCCACCCGTGTGCGAAGCTCTTGGTGGCCAGCTTGTTGCCGTCGTGGAGCTTGGGCGCGTTGCTCCAGTTGGTGTGGGAGTCGATTTCTCCGGTGAGGTGCACACTCATCGAGCGGTCGCTGCAGGACCAGGAATAGGTCTCCAGCATGCGCAGCTTCGCGCTGGTGATCTTGGTGCCCTTCAGATCCTTGTCGAAGGAGATGTTGAAGAACGACCGCGAGGTGCCCCAGGTGTCGGACTCGAAGCCGACGCGGGCTTCATGGCTGCCGCCCTTGTTGAACCCCTTGCCGTTGTAGAAGGTGGCTTTGGGGAAGCGGTCGTAGGCGGTGGTCCAGTTCTGGGTGTGCTTCTTCACCGAAGGGTCGATGAACACCGGGTAGGTGGTGGCCGGGTCGCCCAGGAACTCCTGATCCGGTGTGAGCGTCCACTTGCCCGCGGACAGGTCGGCCTCGACGAGCGCGCCGAGCGAGTCGGGCGAGGGGCCGTCGAGCGAGGGAAGACCCAGAGTCGCCGCTGATCCGGTCTGTGAGGGAACGGGCGTGGGCTCCGCGGGAACTGATGGCAGGGGGGATTCCGACACTGAGGGCTCGGGGCCGTCACTGGCCGAGGGAAGGACCTCGACGTCGGTGTCGCTCTGCTCGTCCGACTCGATGGGGTCTTCCCCAGCGGTGGTAGGGGTGTCGCCGGGGTCGGGGGAGGCGGAGTCGGATGGGTCCGGGTTTTCGGGCTCCGTCGGCTGGGCGGATTCCCCCACGCTGCTGTCGCTGACGGCTGGGGCCCCGCTGCTGTCCCACATCAGCGGGGTGGGCGACATCGCGATCTCGTCTCCATGGGCGTTCTCCGCGCCGACGATGCCCGAAGCGGGGTCCAGCCGGAAGGTGAGGTCGGCGGAATGGAGGCCGTATGCCAGCTGCCGGACGTGTGGGTCGGAGGCCGCCTGCCGGTCTTTCAGCACGACGAGCTGTGCAAAACCGTCGTCGTCGGCGGTGAGGACGAGGTCACCGCCCGGAAAGATGTCCGGGTAAAGGGCACGGTTGCCGGCGATGATCGGAGTGGGAACGGTCCCGGGCCAGGTGAGCTGGATGTCGTGCTCGCCGACGTGGAGGGTGACCAGGGGGGTTCCGTCGTCCGCCGCCGCGTCCTGTAGCAGGGAGATACGGCGTACGGCTGATCGCGAGGCCCGGCTCTTGCTGCGCGTCGACGAGCCGGCCGAGAAGACCACGCGTGTGTTGGTGGCCTTCGGCTCCCATCCGGCCTTCGTACGATGCAGGCTCGGATCGAGCTTCTTCCACCCGCCGCCTACTTTTGCTCGGATCGGTGACGAGTAGAGACGCTTCACCATCAGACCGTCGGGGCGGGCCCACGTGGTCGAGTGTGAGGTCCGCGCGGCGGTCACCTCGACATTCTTGTGGGTGCGGGCCGCCAGAGCGAGTGCGGTCGGCTCGGTGACGGTCTGGGCGAGCGCGTCGCGGCCACTTCGGTCTCCCGTGCCCGCACCGTCCGTCCGGGACCCCACGTAGACGATCCCTGTCGTCATGAGTGCGGTCGCCATCAGCGCCACGCTTGCACGACGGCTGGGCG
The DNA here is from genome assembly GCF_040610035.1 of Streptomyces sp. NPDC004542. Taxonomy (NCBI): domain Bacteria; kingdom Bacillati; phylum Actinomycetota; class Actinomycetes; order Kitasatosporales; family Streptomycetaceae; genus Streptomyces; species Streptomyces sp. NPDC004542. The sequence goes on along the minus strand of NZ_JBEXLP010000001.1, from coordinate 170,374 downwards.
CACGGCGCCAGTTGCGAGTCATTGGGCGGCTGTCCCCTCCCCCTTGTTCCCCCTCGGAACCGGCATGGCAACGACCTCGAACCCCTTGGGTAAGAGCAGTGCCTACACCTACGACGAGTCAGGAAACACCAAGACGCGGGACCTGTTCAGCACCAAGCAGGACCTGGTCTGGACACCGGAAAACAGGCTCGACAACATCACGGCCGACGGCAAGAAGACGACGTACGTCTACGACGCCGACGGCAACCGCCTGCTGGAGAACTCGTCCGCCGGCTCCACCCTGTACCTGGGCGAGACCGAACTGACGACGAACGCATCGGGCACCATCACCAAGGCATCGCGCGCGTACGCCCAGCCGGGTGCACCCGCGGTGGTCCGTACGACGACCAACGGCGCGACGACGGGCCACAAGCTCAGCGTCCTGATCGCCGACCAACTGGGCACGGCAGACACGTCGGTGGAACTGTCCAGCACCCAGCCGATCACACGCCGCGCGTTCAAGCCCTACGGCGAGACCCGCGGCACGAAGCCGTCGACTTGGCCGAACAGACGCAGCTACCTGGGCGTCGGCATCGACGACCCGGTCACCGGCCTGACCCATATGGGCGCCCGCGAGTACGACCAGAATGCGGGCCGATTCCTGTCGGCGGACCCGATCATCGACTTCGCGGCCCCGCTGCAGATGAACGGCTACGCGTACAGCGGCAACAGCCCGATCAGCAAGAGCGATCCCACAGGCCTGTGGTGCTCCAGTTGCAATGACGGCAAGGGCTGGACACGACCCGACGGCGGGACCAGGGGTGACCCGAACGGGGGACGCAACTCCGACGGCACCGTACGCGGCACTCCGAACAGCGGATGGACATCCGGAGGTAACTCCGTAGGCCGGTCAGTCGTGGTTGACCTCGGTGACGGCAAGTCAGCCCTGCCGCCCAAGAAGATCTACCGGGAATTCCAGAGGAAGCTTCCTGGGATCGGCCAGCTGCAGCGGAACAGGGTCTACTTCAGTGATCTCAGCTACGAGCTCATGGTGGAACTCTACTTCCGTGAGCGGTGCAGTTTCAGCTTCACCGACGGATGCAGCGACCTCCGCCAGTTCTATGACGGCTGGAAGCACGTCGACAGCATTGACTCCCCTGATACCTGCCCTGTATGCGACAACGTAGGTTTCCAGGCAATACTGGAACGCGTCATCGCCGGGCGGTCCGGAAAGGTGGGATGGGGAAGATCCTGCACCCAGTGTTTCCTGGCCGGTACCGATGTCCTCATGGCCGACGGTAAAACCAAGAACATTGAGGATGTGAAGATCGGGGACAAGGTTCTTGCTACCGACCCGGAAACCGGAGAATCAGGTCCCCGAACAGTCACAGCCCTGATCGTCACCGAACACGACAAGCACTTCAACGAACTGTCGATCACCACACCCGACGGCATCGAGAAGCTGACCGCTACCTACGAGCACCCCTTCTGGTCCCCGTCGGAGCACGCCTGGCTCAAGGCGGCAGCTCTCAAGCCGGGCATGACGCTGCTCACGAACAAGGGCCACACGGTCATCGTCACGGGGAACCGTCCCTTCAGCAGGTACGCCCGCACGTACAACCTCACGGTGGACGACCTCCACACGTACTATGTGCTGGCGGGGGCCACGCCGATACTCGTTCACAACAGCGGGCCGTGCGGCCCGGCCAAGGGAGCAGCGGGCGAGGCAAGAGCTGTCCAGGAGCTTCAGGACCGGGGTTACACGATCATGGGGACGCACGTGAAGCTTGAAGCTAAAGACGGGACGATATCGTATGTTGATGTCGTCGCAACCAGGAACGGTCCCGGCTTGGGTGCGCCCGAGTATTTTGAAGTGAAGAATGGCCCTTCGGCCAGACTTTCACCGCAGCAGAAGACCGTGTATGGGCAGCTTGGGGACAGTGGGAATGTAATTCTGCGATCCGACCAACTGGGTAGCTGGGGCTTGAAGAGTGGCGATTTGCTCCCACAGGCCGACGTCAACGTGATCCTTTATGGCGGGGCAAAGGCATGGTAGGAGGAGTCAAGGAGGCAGCATTGGCAAGCGCCGAGCTCTACTGCACGCGAGGCGAGGTGAGTGAAGGATGAGCTACGACTTGGCGGTTTGGCAAGGGGATGTGCCGTCCAATGATCGCGAAGCGGCTAGGGTGCATAGTCGCCTGTACGACGAGTACCTCGATGGCGATGAGCTGTTCCCGGTAGTAAGTGTCGTCGCCGACTTCCTGGCCGCCCTTACTGAGCGTTGGCCTGATAGGGATACCGGAGACGATACGCCCTGGGCTGCAACGCCCCTTTCCAAAGGGGCAAGTGGGCCATACGTTTACATCGCGCTTGCGTGGAGTAGTGCAGATATGGCGTCTGCGTATGTGGCACAAGTTGCCAACAGGTTTGGGCTGAACTGTTTTGACCCTCAGATGAAGGTGCTCCGGTCAGAGTAGTTTCGACTCTCCTGGGAGTTTTCTGAGGGGCCCGGTATCAGGTAGCTCTCGGTCGCGTGAAATTTTTTCGTGAAATGAATCCCGCTTAAAGGGTCGATGGCGCCAGCAAAGTGAAGCCCCGTCAGGTGCGTCCTGGCGGGGCTTCTGCGTGGGGTGACGGCAGTAGTTGACGGCAACGTCAGCGGAAGAGGGCGGCGCAGGGTGGCGGTTCATCGCCGTCGCGTTGGCCGTCTCGGTGATCGCCGGGCCGTTGAGCGCGGTGCTGAGGGTGTCGATGGCGTCGCGCTGGAGGCGGAGCCGGACGTGGGCGTAGACGGTGGCGGTGACGCCGATGTGGGCGTGGCCAAGGAGTTCCTTGATGACGACGAGTTCGACGCCCTGTTCCAGGAGCAGGGTGGCCGTGGAGTGTCTGAGGTCGTGGAAGCGGATGCGGCGGAGGCTGGCCCTGCTCAGGAGCGTGGTGAAGGCGCGGGTGAGGTTGGTCGGGTCGATCGTTCTGCCCTGCGCGGTGGCGAACACGTGCCCGCTGTCCCGCCACATGGGGCCTGCCGCTTTCCGTTCGCGCTGCTGCTCGTGGTGGTGCTTCAGCGAGTGGACGCAGCGGGCGGGGAGAGCGATGCGGCGTTCAGAAGCCCGGGTCTTGGTGGGCAGCGTGGTGAGCCCGTCTGTGATGGTGCGCTGGAGTGTGCGGCGGATGGCGGCGGTGCCCGTGCCGAGGTCGAGGTCTTCCCAGCGCAGGCCGAGTAGTTCGCCCTTGCGGAGTCCGGTGTGGAGGGCGAGTTCGAACAGGGCGTGCAGTCGGTGGCCTTGGGCGGTGGCCGCCACCCTTCGACAAGCGTCAGGGTCGCCGCCCCTGCCCCGTCCCGGCGGAGGCCACCGGCGGGCGCGGGCTGTTCCTCGTGTGCCACTACGCGGACACGTGGGGCGGCTATCCGCTCGGAGACGATCTCTTCGGGCGAGGGGGGGAAGCTGCTGTGGTGCGGGGTCGGGTCCTCGGCGGGCCGTGGTGCGCAGGCCGTCGGGTGAGGTGGTGAGTGGCGGGCATGGGCGTACGGCGGTGGAAGAAGGCGCAGGCCAGCGAGGAGTGGGGTTCGCCCGTTTCCGCCCATTCCCATTCCGCACCGGACGCCGCCCGTCGCGTTGCGGCGAGGGCCCCACTCCACGCCGTGGTTTCCAGGGGCTCCTCGTGACCACGCGGCCGCCGTTCCCGCGACCCCCTACCGCGGCACCGCGGTCGCGAGTACTCCCCGTGCGGCCGTGCCGTCCGGCCAGGTCCACCCGGCGACGACGCGTCCGGACGACCCGGGCGCCGCCTCCGTCGGCCGCAGCACGCGGTTGACGTGCACGTCGAGCCCGTCGTCAGGGCCGGTTCCGTGCACGGTGACGGTCGGGTCAGGGGTGTCGCTCTCGCTCTGGTGCTGCGGGATCGCCTCACCGCGCAGGAGCGCGCGCAACTGCGCCGTCACCACCGGGTCGTGGACGCCGTCGTAGATCCACCGGGTGCCGAGCACTCCGTGCTCGGAGGTGCCGATCAGCGCATCGCCGGGGACGCCCTCCAGCTCCGCGCCGCGGTAGCCCATCGGCACCAGGTACGCCACCGGCTCCTGCGCGGTGGTGTCCACCACGACCATGAACTCGATCCCGACCGCTCCCTCCGGATCGTCCAGTCGGAACCCGCCGGCCTTGACCAGTTCCGGCGTTTCCGCGTCGCCCACGTACCAGCTCTGCTTCGGCAGCCAGCCGGTGAGCAACTCCAGCTTGGTCGGCTTCATGGTGGTGCGGTGGACCATGGCCATGCGAGCTCCCTCACGCGTAGGTCTGGGCCCGTCCTCCAACGGGACGTGATCGAACCTATAGGAAACCGCCGTGCTTCCCGAGCCGCGGCGAACCGGCCTCGCACCGCGTCTCACCGGCCACGACCGGCGCGTCACGGCGAAGGCCCCGCCCCCGGCGGAACGCCGGTGAGCGGGGCCTTCGGGGGGCCTGTGGGCGTACCTCAGTAGCGGCGGGTGATCAGCGCCCGCTTGACCTCGGCGATCGCCTTGGTGACCTCGATGCCGCGCGGGCAGGCGTCCGTGCAGTTGAAGGTCGTGCGGCAGCGCCAGACGCCGTCGCGGTCGTTGAGGATCTCCAGGCGCTGCTCGGCGGCCTCGTCGCGCGAGTCGAAGATGAAGCGGTGCGCGTTGACGATGGCGGCCGGGCCGAAGTACTGGCCGTCGTTCCAGAAGACCGGGCAGGACGACGTGCAGGCGGCGCAGAGGATGCACTTCGTGGTGTCGTCGAAGCGCTCACGGTCCTCGGCCGACTGAAGGCGTTCCCGCGTGGGCTCGTTCGTGTCCTTCGTGATGAGGAAGGGCATGACGTCCCGGTACGCCTGGAAGAACGGCTCCATGTCCACGACCAGGTCCTTCAGGACCGTCAGGCCCTTGATGGGCTCGACCGTGATCGGCTTCTCGGGGTTGATGTCCTTGATCAGCGTCTTGCACGCCAGGCGGTTCTTGCCGTTGATCCGCATGGCGTCGGAACCGCAGATGCCGTGGGCGCAGGAGCGGCGGAAGGTCAGGGTGCCGTCGACGTCCCACTTGATCTTGTGGAGGCCGTCGAGGACGCGCTCCTTCGGGTCGATCTCCAGCTGGAAGTCTTCCCAGGTCGCCTCGGCCGAGACCTCCGGGTTGAAGCGGCGGACCCGGAAGGTGACCGTGATGTAGGGGGAGTCGGCGAAGCCGGGCTCGGGCCGGCCGGCCGCCTCTTCCTTGTCCAGAACGGGGGTTGCCATCAGTACTTACGCTCCATCGGCTGGTAGCGGGTCTGGACGACCGGCTTGTAGTCCAGGCGGACGGTCTCGGTGCCGTCGTCGCCCACCTCGCGGTACGCCATGGTGTGGCGCATGAAGTTGACGTCGTCGCGGTTGGGGTAGTCCTCGCGGTAGTGACCGCCGCGCGACTCCTTGCGGGCCAGGGCGGAGACCGCCATGACCTCGGCCAGGTCCAGCAGGTTGCCCAGCTCGATGGCCTCCAGCAGGTCGGTGTTGAACCGCTTGCCCTTGTCCTGGATCGCCACGTTCTTGTAGCGCTCGCGCAGCTCGGCGATCTTCTCGACCGCCGTCTTGATCGTCTGCTCGGTGCGGAACACCATGACGTTGGCGTCCATGGTCTCCTGCAGCTCGCGGCGCAGGTTCGCCACCCGCTCGTTGCCCGTGGAGGTGCGCAGACGCTCGATCTGCTCGACGACCAGGGACTCCGGGGCCTCGGGGAGCTCCACGAAGTCGGCCTTCTGGGAGTACTCCGCCGCCGCGATGCCGGCCCGCTTGCCGAACACGTTGATGTCCAGCAGGGAGTTGGTGCCGAGGCGGTTGGCGCCGTGCACCGAGACGCAGGCGACCTCGCCGGCCGCGTACAGGCCGGGCACGACCGTGGTGTTGTCCGCCAGGACCTCACCCTCGACGTTCGTCGGGATGCCGCCCATGGCGTAGTGCGCGGTGGGCTGGATCGGGATCGGGTCCGTGTACGGCTCGATGCCCAGGTAGGTGCGCGCGAACTCGGTGATGTCCGGGAGCTTGGCGTCCAGCTGCTCCGGCGGGAGGTGGGTGAGGTCCAGGTAGACGTGGTCGCCCTCGGGGCCGCAGCCGCGGCCCTCGCGGATCTCCGTGTAGATGGAGCGGGAGACGACGTCACGGGACGCGAGGTCCTTCATGACCGGCGCGTACTTCTCCATGAAGCGCTCGCCGTCCTTGTTGCGGAGGATGCCGCCCTCACCGCGGGCGCCCTCCGTCAGCAGGATGCCCATGCGCCAGATGCCGGTCGGGTGGAACTGGAAGAACTCCATGTCCTCCAGCGGCAGGCCCCGGCGGTAGACGGCGGCCTGGCCGTCACCGGTCAGCGTGTGGGCGTTCGAGGTCACCTTGAAGAACTTGCCGCAGCCGCCGGACGCGTAGATCACGGCCTTCGCCTGGAAGACGTGGATCTCACCGGTCGCCAGCTCGTAGGCGACGACACCGGCCGACTTCCTGACGCCGTCGACCTCGGTGATCAGCTGGTCCAGGACGTAGAACTCGTTGAAGAACTCCACGCCCTCCTTGACGCAGTTCTGGTACAGCGTCTGGAGGATCATGTGGCCGGTGCGGTCGGCCGCGTAGCAGGAGCGCCGGACCGGGGCCTCTCCGTGGTTGCGGCTGTGACCGCCGAAGCGGCGCTGGTCGATCGTGCCGTTCGGGGTCCGGTTGAACGGCAGGCCCATCTTCTCCAGGTCGAGGACGGAGTCGATGGCCTCCTTCGCCAGGATCTCGGCGGCGTCCTGGTCGACCAGGTAGTCACCGCCCTTGACCGTGTCGAAGGTGTGCCACTCCCAGTTGTCCTCCTCCACGTTGGCCAGCGCGGCGGCCATGCCGCCCTGCGCGGCGCCCGTGTGGGAGCGGGTGGGGTAGAGCTTGGTCAGCACGGCGGTGCGGCTGCGCTTCGTCGACTCGATGGCGGCGCGCATACCGGCGCCACCGGCGCCGACGATGACGGTGTCGTACTTGTGGATCTTCATGATTCTCGCAGCCCCGTGCCTAGCGGATGTTCGGGTCGAAGGTGAAGATCACCAGCGTGCCCAGCAGGATGGTGAACACCGTGGCGGTGTAGAGCAGAGCCTTCAGCCACAGCCGGGTGTTCGCGCGCTCCGCGTAGTCGTTGATGACCGTACGCAGGCCGTTGGCGCCGTGCAGCATGGCGAGCCACAGCATCAGCAGGTCCCAGACCTGCCAGAAGGGGGACGCCCAGCGGCCGGCCACGAAGGCGAAGCCGATCTTGGAGACGCCGCCGTCCAGGACGAGCTGGATCAGCAGGTGGCCGATGACCAGGACGACCAGCACGACGCCGGACAGGCGCATGAACAGCCAGGCGGCCAGCTCGAAGTTGCCCCGGGTGGACCTGGGGGTCTTCTTGGTGCGCTTGCGCGGGGCCTCGATGAAGGGCGCGGGGTTGTCGACGCTGTAGGACGAACCGCCCTCGACGGGGCCGATTCCGGAAGCGGTCTGTTCAGTCGTGACCGAGTTGTTCGACATGGTCGGCGTCAGCTCCCGAAGAGGACTCGAGCGGCGTGGCCGAGGACCGGATAGATCGCGCCGGCCATCAGGACGACCCAGACGCCGACGACGGTCCACAGCATCTGCTTCTGGTAGCGCGGGCCCTTCGACCAGAAGTCGACGGCGATGACGCGCAGGCCGTTGAGCGCGTGGAAGAGGATGGCGGCGACGAGGCCGTACTCCAGCAGCGCGACGATCGGCGTCTTGTACGTGGCTACGACCTTGTCGTAGTCCTCGGGGGAGACACGCACGAGAGCGGTGTCCAGGACGTGGACGAACAGGAAGAAGAAGATGAGGACGCCGGTGACTCGGTGAGCCACCCAGGACCACATTCCTTCCCGGCCGCGGTACAGCGTTCCAGCCGGCACGGAAGAACCCTCCGAAAGCGGGGACTAGGGCCGCGCCGGCTTCGGTGTCGGTCGGGCCCGGCCGGGTACGGTCCACCGGCCCCCAGCATCGTAGCGAGGCGCTTCGCCGGGCTCAGCGGCGGGGCCTTGCTGTGTGATCAAACTGGCACCGGACGGGCTAGCTCGGGCGGCTACCGGGGCGGAGTGTCCTGGTATCCGCCGGGTGTGGTGCCGCCGTGGCTGTCGGCGCCCCGCGGCGGAGCCGCAGCTCGGCGCTGCCCCGCGCCTCTGGTGGCGGCTGCCAGACGCCCTCTCGCGAGGCGCCGGAGTTCCTCCGCGGCCACCACGCGCTCCTCGTCCGGATCGTTCGCCAATCGTGATCGGATGCCTTCGAGGACGCGGTCGAGGGCTTCCTCGGGTGCGGCGTCACCCAGATAGATGACGAACACGTGTCCGAATCGAGCCTCGTAGGCCGCGTGGGCCGCGCTCAGGGCGGTGTGCGCCGCCGAGTACGTGTCCTCGGGCAGGGGCGGCAGGGCCTCCGCGGCCAGCGCCTCCGCGAGGTCGGCCGGGGACAGGTCGTATGCCGCCTCGTCCGCCGCGGCCAGGAGGGAGTCCAGGTCCGGGTAGGGGCGGTGCTCCGCGATGCGCTGGGCCCAGCGGGGGCTGTGCAGGCAGGTCAGGAGGGTGGCGTGGGTCTCGTCGGCGGGCGCGGTGTTGAACCCCTCGACCGCGGTGGCGGACGGCGGGGTGCGGGTCTGTCCGGGAAGGGCCGGTATGGCCACTCGTCCGGAGGGGTACGGGTGCGCAGGCAGCGTGGGGTCCTCGCGTCACATGTGGTGTGGCTGGGGATCTTGTGAGAGGTGTGTCATCACGCTAGCGAGAAGGGTCACGCTGTGTCCGGGGGATGCCCGAATTTCACTCGGACGGGAGAGTTTCGGAACATGTGGGTGACGAAGAGTCGGCGCCCGGGCCGTAGGTTGGGGACGTGAGCCAGCACAGACGCCGGATATCGGAGCGACAGGTGAGGCGGAGGCGGGCGGTGACCGCCGCCGTCTTCGTCGGCACGGTCGGGCTCGGAGTGGGAGTCGGCGTCTGGGCGTCGGCGGACGGCGGTGGCGAGGGCGCCGGGGGCGCGCGGCGCTCCGCGGACGCCGGGGCCGCCGCCACGTCGCCGGAGCCGAGCCCGACGGCCGGCCGCTCCTACCCGCTGTCCCAGGCGCCCCGCACGATCCCCGCCGTACGGTCCCACACCCCCGCCCGCGGTCCCGGCTGGCGCCCGGCCCCCGGCGAGCGGGTGGTGGTGAGCGACGCCGACCTGGCCGACGAGGGCAGGCTGATCGCGGGCGAGCTGGGGCTGTCGTACGGGGGCGAGCGGGACGACGTGCGTGCCGGGGACGTGCGGCTCGCGCTGAACGACGACGAGGGCGCGGACCCGGAGTCGTACACCATGACCGTGCGCGGCGGCCGCGTGACCATAAGCGGGCCCGCCGACGCGGGCGTCTTCTACGGCACGCGCACCCTGAAGCAGGAGGTGCACGGCGGTGGCACGGCTCCCGAGGGCGTCGTGCGCGACCAGCCCGCCAAGCCGCGCCGCGGGTTCAACCTGGACATCGCCCGCAAGCCGTACTCGGCCTCCTGGATCGAGGACCGGGTCAAGGAGCTCGGCGATCTGAAGTTCAACGAGCTGGGGCTGCACTTCTCCGACGACCAGGGCTTCCGGATCGAGTCCACCTCCCACCCGGAGGTCGTCTCCAAGGACCACCTGACCAAGGCCCAGGTCAAGCGGATCGTGGACCTCGCCGCCCGACGGCACATCACCGTCGTGCCCGAGATCGACTCGCCCGGGCACCTCGGCGCCGTCATCGCCGCCCACCCCGACCTCCAGCTGCGCAACGCGCAGGGCGTGCCCACGCGCGGGGCGGTCGACATCTCCAAGGACAGCGCCGCGACGATCGTGGACGACCTGCTCGACGAGTACGCGGACCTGTTCCCGGGCTCCGAGTGGCACCTCGGCGGCGACGAGTACCAGGCGCTGACCGTCGCGAATCCGCAGGCCTCCTATCCGCAGCTGGCCGCCGCCGCGCGGGAGGCCTACGGCGCCGGGGGAACCGTCGCCGACCTCGCCACCGGCTGGCTGAACGACCGCGCCGACACCGTCCGCGCCCACGACCGCACGATGCGGGCGTGGAACGACGGGTTCTTCCGGGTGACGTCCGTGCGGGCCGCGAAGGACCTCCAGGTCGCCTACTGGACCGGCAAGGAGATCGGCGCCCGGCAGCCGGCGGAGTACCTGAGCGCGGGGCGGAAGGTCCTCAACTACAACGACGAGTTCCTGTACTACGTCCTCGGTGAGCCGCAGACCTTCGTCTACCCGACGGGGCAGCGGATCTACGAGCAGTGGAACCCGCGGGTGCTGCGCGGCACCACCGCCGTCCCGGCGCGCTACGACGGGCAGATCCTCGGCGGGTCCCTCGCGGTGTGGAGCGACTTCCCGAACGCCCAGACGGAGACGCAGGTCGCCGCGGGCATCCGGATGCCGCTGCGGGCGACGGTGCAGAAACTGTGGGACCCGGGCAAGCCGGCGCTCTCCTGGGCGGAGTTCCGCAAGCTGGCGGACCGGCTGGGCTGAGCGGCCGCGTCCCGATGGACGCGCGGCACCGGTCAACCGTGGCCCGCGCGTGCCGCACGGGCGCCTCGGCGGAGAGGCGCGCCCGGCTTCCCGGCCGTACCCCGGGGGGCCGCCGTGATCTGCTCACGCCGCCGTCACTTCGCCGCCGCGCCCGCCGGCACCGGTGCACCCGGCGCAACCGGTGCACCCGGCGCACACGAGAAGGCGCTCGCGGGGCCGGTGCCGCAGCGGTCTGAGGTTGGCCGAAAACATGCCTGTGTGACAGTCCCGCGCCCTCGCACGCAGTAAGGGGAAATGCGGGCTCCGTACAGGTCGGCGCCCTGGCGAGGGAGGCTTCCATGAGCTTGGTGGAACTGATCGCTCAGGCCGACGACCGTGGATTGGCCGCCAGTGCTCTGGCTTGTTTGGATCGCTGCGTGCCGCTGCTGGGCGGCGACGACGCCCGGCACGACAGCCCGCCGCGCTGGTCAGGCCTTGTCGTCGGACTTCCGTCCGCCGCGCGGCGTCCGGTGCGTGCTCCGGGGGCCCCGGCCGAAGGCTGGGGGAGTACCGGGCGGGAGTTCCACGACAGGACCTGGGCGCATCGGCTCGTCGCGGGAATGGGCGCCGGCCCCCGGCGGCTCACAGCACCACCCACTTCACCACCGCCGCACCGGAGGCGGAGGCCCGGGCGTAGAACTCCGTGAGGTCGCGGTGGGCCGCCGCGAAGGCGCCGCGGGTCTGCGGCTCGGTGGCGGGGCCGCCGTACCGGGGGAGCAGGTCGTCGCGGGACCCGCGCCACAGCGCCGCGAAGTCGGCCGAGGCGAGGAAGGCGGCGACGGCGGCGGTCTCGGCCGCGGTCAGCAGCAGGAACGGCGGCAGCCCGAGCGCCGGGTGGAACACCGGGCGGCCGCCCAGGACGACCTGGGCGCGCGGGTCGTCCTCCGCGAGGTCCGGGGGCGAGCCGGCGTACAGCAGCTCGTGATCCAGGTAGCGCTGGTCCAGCACCTCCTCCCGGCGCAGGCCGATCCGCTCCCGGACGGTCTCCCAGCCGTCCTGGAACAGCCGCTCCAGCGAGCGCGCGTCGTCTCGTAACTCCGCGGGCGGCACCGCGCGGAGATGGAAGCACATAGTCATCGTGATCAAGAGCGCACGGGAGGCGCCGAACATCACTCCCGGCCGAAACCGTGAGCGCGGGCGGATCCTGTGACGGTCCTGCGGCGGACCCGGGTCGGTGTTGCGCCGATCACGCGATCGGCCCGGATCGGCGTGACGAAAGACCCGCCGGCCTCGCTCTCCCCTATGTGACTACCCAGTACGTGACAGCACAGCAGCAGACCAGGCCGCACGCCGCGGCCAAGCCCGTGCGGTGGGCGGCGGACGTGGTGGCGACCATGCGCGAGGGCGCGCGGGTGCGGCTCGACTACTCGGCACAGAGCCTGTGGCGCGTCGACCGGATGATCGAGGAGATACGGCGCGAGGGCGCCCCCGCCGAGGCGGTACGGGACGTGCTGCGCGGCTTCGGGGCGTACGCCGGTGAGGTGATCGTCCGGCAGACCGGCGCCGAGTGGTGGGCGACCGGCGGCGACCACTGGATCCGCACGCCCGACGGGCGTCTGTGGGACCCGGTCGAGGAGGCACGGCGCTGCTTCGGCGGACACGGGTCCCTGCGGCTGCTGTGCCAGGACGCGATCGCGGGAACGATCGCGGGGACGGAACCGCGGCACCGAGGGCACGGGCACTGACGGCACGGGCACGGCCGGGACCGGCGCTGTGACACTTCCCCGGGGTCCGGCGCTGATGACCTTGAGGCACCGAGGAAACGGTTCTTGGCCAGGGAGGGGACACCGGCCGCGTGCAGGCGTACGACGGGGAACTGGGCGCGGCCGTCGCGCGGGCCCAGGAGGGCGACGAGGCGGCCTTCGCGGTGGTGTACCGGATGGTGCAGCCCGGCCTGCTCGGCTATCTGCGCGGTCTGGTCGGGGACGAGGCCGAGGACGTGGCCTCCGACGCCTGGCTGGAGATCGCCCGTGACCTGGGCCGGTTCAAGGGCGACGGGGCGGGGTTCCGCGGCTGGAGCGCGACCATAGCCCGGCACCGTGCCCTGGACCATCTGCGCCGCCGGCGGGCCCGGCCCCGGTCGACGGCGCTGGAACAGGACGTACTGGAACTCCCCGGCCGGCACAGCACCCATGAGCAGGCCCTGGAGTCCATCTCCACCGCTCAGGCGCTGGCCCTGCTCCGCCGGCTGCCGCGCGACCAGGCCGAGGCCGTACTGCTGCGTGTGGTCGTCGGTCTCGACGGTCCCGCCGCCGCCCGGGTACTCGGCAAACGCCCCGGCGCGGTGCGCACGGCCGCGTACCGAGGGCTGAAGCGACTGGCGGGACAGCTGGGTGTGGCGGAAGCGGCGGAGGATGTGACGGACGACGGCCCCGGCACGCTGGGGGAGTCGAAGTGACCGACGACGGCGGCCTGCCGCCGCACAGGAATGGATGCGCTCATGGGTGAACGCCACGACGCAGGCGGCCCATCCCCCCGGCGGCAGGCCGAGGAACTGCTCGGCGCCGCGCTGCGCCCGCGCGGTGTCGACGCGGAGGCCGAGCGGCGTGCGGCCGAGGCCTTCCGGGTCGCGCGGGACGCCGGGGCGCAGCGGGCGCGGACCCGGCGCCGGGACGACTGGCGGCCCCGCGAGGGCGGGCAGGTGCTGCGTTCGGCGCGTACGACGGTGCTGATGCTGCTGGCGAGCCTGACCCTGGGCGGAGTGGCGGTCGCCGCGATCGGCTCGGCCGGCCCCTCCGGGCAGGCACCCGGCGGCCGGCCCGGCCCGGAGGCGACGGCCGGGGCACCGGACCCGACGGCCGGGCGGACCCGGCCCCCCGCGCCCGCCTCCCCGTCGTCCGGACCGGCGACGCCGCGGCGCCCGGCCACCGCCAAGGACACCCTGGCCCACTGCCGGGCCTACGAGTCGGTCAAGGGCCACGGCAAGGCGCCGGCCGCCACGGCCTGGCGGCGGCTGGCCGCGGCGGCCGGCGGCGGGGCGAACGTCGCCTCCTACTGCGCCGGGCGGATCGCGGCGGCCACGCACGACGGCCGGACCCCCGCGGCCGAGGGCGCGGCCGGGGGCGCGGCCAGGGCGGCGAAGAAGCCGGGTACGGGCACGGGAACGAACAAAGCCGACGAGGCGGGCGGCGAGGCCCGGGCGAAGAAGTGACGGCGCGCCCCGCTACGCGGTCCCGCGCACCGCGGCGTCGGTGAGGGTCGACGCGGTCCGTACGGCGCTGGAGACGGCCGTGTCGGGGTCGAGCCCGCACAGGTCGGTGAGGGTGAAGAGCGCCTCGGCGCTCACGACCACCGCGAGGTCCCGCTTGAGCTGGGCGAAGGCGTCCGGGTCCGTCGCGCCGAGCGTGTTCTCCAGCGGGAGCAGCGCGTGGTCGATGAGCCCGAAGCGGATGCCGGGGCGCGTGGTCACCGTCTCCGGCCGGGTGACGGTGGCGGCGATCATCGCCCGTACCGAGCCCTGGCGGGCGAGTATGCCGCGGAGCAGGAACTCGCAGGCGAAGGCGACGCGTTCGACGGGGTCGGCGGAGTCCGCGACCGGCGCGAGCGCTTCGGCCGGCGGTGGCCAGGCGCCGGCCAGGGCCTCGCTGATCAGCGAGGGCAGGTCGGGGAAGTACCGGTAGGCGGTGGCCTCGGAGACCAGGGCCGCGCGGGCGATCGCGGGCATCGTCACTTCGGCGCCCGTGCCGATGAGTTCGCGGGCGGCCGCCACGATCGCCGTCCGGGTGCGCTGCTTCTGGTTGGTGCGGCCACCCCCGGTGCGTGCCGTCATCACGTGACTCCTCCCGTTGTCTCCCCCCACATCTTAGCAGTGGCCCCTCATTGTGAGGGTGCACTTGCATGAAGAGAGGTGACTCTCCTACTCTCGTGCGAGTCAGCTCTCATGAAGGAGAAGCCATGAGCAGGGTCTCCGTGGTCGGCCCGGACGACGGCGAGACCGTCCGCCTGGGCCCCATCCGCATGCGCATCCTCGAGGACGGCAGCACCACCGGACATCGCATCGGCATCGGGGAGATCACCGTCGCCCCGCACACCCAGGGGCCGCCGCAGCACCGGCACGCCCAGCACGACGAGGGCTTCTACGTCGTCTCCGGCACCGTGCACTTCACCATCGGGGAGACCGTCCACATCGCCCCGGCCGGCACCCTCGCGATGATCCCGCCCGGCGCCCCGCACACCTTCGCCAACCTCGGCGACGAGCCCGCGGTGCTGCTCAACACCTTCACCCCGGACCTGTACGTGCAGTACTTCCGCGACCTGCGGAACATGATCGCCGACGGACAGGAACCGACCCCGGAGTCGACCGTCGCGGTGATGAGCCGCTACGCCACCGTCCCCGCGACCGACTTCGCGTGACGGCACCCCGACCTTCCTGCGGCACAGTCCACTCGAGGAGCACCGAATGACCCGCGGCACCCACACCCTCACGCTCGACCAGGGCACCCTCGACGTCACCGTCGACCTCCACGGCGAGCAGGGGCACCCCTTCCTGCTCCTGCACGGAGGCGGCGGCCCGCAGACCGTCACCCCGTTCGCCGCTCTCCTCGCCGGGCAGCGGCCGGCCAGGGTGTTCACCCCCGTCCACCCGGGCTTCGACGGCACCCTGCGGCCCGAGTGGCTGACCGATGTCACGACCCTGGCCCAGGTGTACGCCCACCTGCTCGACGTGCTCGACCTGCGGGACGTCTGCGTCGTCGGCAACTCGATCGGCGGCTGGACCGCCGCCGAGCTGGCGGCGCTGGGCAGCGACCGGATCAGCAGCGTCGTCCTCGTCAACGCGGTCGGCGTCGAGGTCCCCGGCCACCCGGTGGCCGACATCTTCTCCCTGACGCCCGTCGAACTGTCCCGCCTCTCCTTCCACGATCCCTCGAAGTCCCGGTTCGACCCCGGCGCGCCGACCGAGGCGCAGCGCGCGGTCATGGCCGCCAACCGCGCCGCGCTCCAGGTGTATTCGGGCCCGCACGCCATGGCCGACCCCACCCTGACCGGGCGTCTCGCCGAGGTCACCCATCCGACCCTGGTCGCGTGGGGCGCGAGCGACCGGGTCGTGGACGCCGGCTACGGGCGGGCGTACGCAGGGGCCGTCCCCGGCGCGGAGTTCCGTCTGCTGGAGGGCACCGGCCACCTGCCGCAGAGCGAGACGCCCGAACAGCTGCTGCCGGTCGTCTGGGACTTCGCCGACAGCCACGCCACCCACCGGCCGCGGCGCTGACCCCGAAGCGGCTCCGCTGCCGCACCCCGGCCGCGGCAGGCCCCGCCGGTCACGGCCGCCCGCTGCCTGAGCGTGCCGCCGGCCGGCCTCGGGGGCCGCGCTGGGTCACCGGTCGGACGCTCGCTGCCGCCGGCGGCCTCGTCCGACGGATACGGGCCTCCCGCGCCGACAGGAACCGGGGCAACGGCCGAGGCCGCCACCCCCCACAGGAGAGGCCCCGGCCGTCGCGCGGTACGGACCGCGCGGCGGCCCGTACTGTCTACAGCGCCAGGGGGGCGTTTTCTGTCACACCCCGCCACGGATCACCGCGTCACGAGTTAGTTGCATCTTGGACGGACGTGGACGAGGAGCGGTTTCAGGTCGTAACGTGCCTTTCGCGTCGAGCGCGAATGCATGATCAGTGCAACGATCGGCGGCCTCGAGGCCGCGACCATCTACCGAGGAACCAGGTGCTGGGGGACGACGCGGAGCTGACCGCCGCGGTGCGTGCGGCACAGGCCGGGGACGAGACCGCGTTCCGTACGGTCTACCGCGCGGTGCATCCGCGGTTGCTCGGGTACGTACGGACGCTGGTCGGCGACCCGGACGCCGAGGACGTCGCATCCGAGGCCTGGCTGCAGATAGCCCGTGACCTGGAGCGTTTCAGCGGGGACGCGGACCGCTTCCGCGGCTGGGCGGCCCGTATCGCCCGCAACCGCGCCCTGGACCACATACGGATGCGCGGCCGCCGCCCCGCGATCGGCGGCGACGAGACCGAGCTGACCGGCCGGGCCGCCGAGTCCGACACCGCGGGCGAGGCCATCGAGTCCCTGGCCACCGACAGCACCCTCTCCCTCATCGCGCGGCTCCCCCAGGACCAGGCCGAGGCGGTCGTCCTGCGCGTGGTCGTCGGCCTCGACGCCAAGGCCGCCGCCGAGACGCTCGGCAAACGCGCGGGCGCCGTACGCACCGCCGCGCACCGTGGCCTGAAGCGGCTCGCGGAGCTGCTCGGCGAGGATCCGGAATCGGCCGGCAGGCTCGACGCGCTGCCGCCCCAGCGAGAACCGCGCCGCCGCGCGGTGACGTCCGCCACTGTGACGCATACGCGCGCGCGGACGCAGAGGGACATGTGATGGCCAACGAGCGCTGTGTCTCCCCGGAGGACAGGCCCCGGACCCCCGGCCGGTGGCTGAACCGCGCGACGGCGGAACGTCTGCTGCGCGGCGAGTCGGTCGAGGCCGTCGACCCCTTTGCCCGTGACCAGGCCGAACGGCTCGCCAAGGCCCTCGGGGCACTGTCCGCCGACGCCACCGCGGCCGACACGGTGCTGCCCGGCGAGGAAGCCGCGCTGGCCGCCTTCCGCAAGGCACGCGACGCCCGCGAGGACGCCGCCGCGCAGGCCCGCGCCGCTCACCCGGCCGCGGCGCCCGACGAGCCCGCCGACGCCGGACTGTTCCGCATCGGCGGCCGGCCCCGTGCCGTGCCCCGCCCCGCCTGGGCCCGCCCGGTGCGCCTGGCGCTCACCGCCGTGCTGGCCGTGGGCACGCTCGGCGGGGTCGCCGTGGCCGCCGGAAGCGGAGTGCTCCCGACGCCGTTCGGCGACGACGGCCCCGGGCCCGCCGCCTCGGCCTCGGGCGCCGTGAGCCACCGGCGGCCGCTCACCTCGCCCTCCCCGGACGGCACCGAGGGCGGGACATCGGGTCTGCTGCCCCCGGGCGGCGGCGCGAGCGCTACCTCCGGTGACGGCGCCTCGCCCGGCGCGAGCCGGGAGGGCCGGACCGAGGACGGTGCCACCGGCTCGTCCGGTGCTTCCCACGGCGACGGCACCTGGTGGGGCGGCGCGCCCTCGGCCTGCCGCGCCATCCGGTCCGGCAAGGAACTCGCCCCCGGCCGCGAGCGCGCCCTGGAGGGGGCGGCGGGCGGCTCCGCGCGCGTGTGGACGTACTGCAAGGGCGTCCTCGATTCGTCCGGCGGCGCGACCGGCGGCGAGGACCGGCACGGCAAGGACGGCGAGGACGGCAAGGAGAGCAAGAACGGCGAGGACGGCGAGGACGGCAAGGCCGGCAGGAAGAGCGAGGGCGGCAAGGCCGGCCGGGGCGGCGGTGACGACGACCGCACCGGGTCGGGCGGCACCGGCCGGCAGCGGCGCGGACGCTCGGCCACGCCTTCCTCCACGACCTTCGCCCCGCTCGCGCCGCAGCGCACGCAGACCCCGGGGTCCTTGTCGCCGAGTCCGACGTACACCGCGCTCTGAGCGGACCGGCGCCCGGCTGACCTGCGCTTTCGTGCCGCCGGAAACTTTTTTGCGGGAGCGCGTAACGTTTCCGGCCCCGGGTACGCAGTAGAGAGTGAGCCGACTGGTCATCGGCCGTCGCACTGAGCCGGGGTTCCCCCCGTACCTACGGCTCGTGCACCTGGCGCGGGCGGGACACGTTCCCCCGGTCCCGCCCGCGCCCCGCAGTCCCTCCCGCCCTCGCGCTCACCCGTACACGACGACCTTGTCGCCGTTCCTCACCTGCGCGAACACAGCCGCGATCGCCGCCTCGTCCCGCACGTTGACGCAGCCGTGGGAGCCGCCGGCGTAGCCCCGCGCGGCGAAGTCGTACGAGTAGTGCACCGCCTGGCCCCCGCTGAAGAACATCGCGTAGGGCATGGGGGAGTCGTAGAGCGTCGACACATGGTGCCGCGACTTCCAGTAGATGTGGAACACACCCTCCCGGGTGGGGCTGTACCGCGAGCCGAACCGGACGGCCATGGTGGACACCGTCCGCCCGTCGACCATCCAGCGCAGCGTCCGGCTGGTCTTGCTGATGCACAGCACCCGGCCGGTCAGGCAGCGCGGGTCCGGCGCGGCGGCCGGCTGACCGCCCATCAGGTACAGCTCCCACGTGCCCGGCGTGTGCGTCATCCCGATCAGCCGCCGCCAGGTGACGGTGTCGGTCCGGCCGGTCCGCGGCAGTCCGCGTTTGCGCTGGAAGCCCTTGACGGCCTGCTCGGTCAGGTCGTCGTACGTCCCGGTCGGCCCGTCGAAGAGCCAGCCGATCTGCCGCAGCCGGGCCTGGAGCTCGCGCACGTCGGTGCCGCTGTCGCCCCGGGCCCACAGCACGTCGGCCGCTGTGGGGGCGGGAGCGGGGCCGGATGCCCGGCCGCCCGGCAGCCGGATGTGCACCGGAGAGCGCTGTTTGCCGCCGGCTGCGTCCGGGGCCCGCACCGTGCAGCCGCAGAGGACGGCGAGCGCGACGGCCAGGACGAGTGCGGCGGTCGAGCGTCCGGTGCGGCTCATGCCCCAGATGCTTCCCCGCGTGACCGCCGCCGAACAACGGGGCATGGTGAGGAGTACCGAACGCAACTCGGAGGCACACACCATGGCGCGTGAGTCGGAGTCCGGACTGCCGATCGAGCCGGTCTACGGGCCGCAGGCCCTGGCCGGCTGGGACCCGGACGGGAAGCTGGGCGAGCCGGGCGCATACCCCTTCACCAGGGGCGTGTACCCCAGCATGTACACCGGGCGGCCCTGGACGATGCGCCAGTACGCCGGCTTCGGCACGGCGACCGAGTCCAACGCCCGCTACCGGCAGCTGATCGAGCACGGCACCACGGGACTGTCCGTCGCCTTCGACCTGCCCACCCAGATGGGCCACGACTCCGACGCGCCCCTCGCGCACGGCGAGGTCGGCAAGGTCGGCGTGGCCGTCGACTCGATCGACGACATGCGGGTGCTGTTCGACGGGATCCCGCTGGGCGAGGTCTCGACGTCGATGACGATCAACGCGCCGGCCGCCCTGCTGCTGCTCCTGTACCAGCTGGTGGCGGAGGAACAGGGGGTGCCGGCGGACCGGCTGACCGGCACCGTCCAGAACGACGTGCTGAAGGAGTACATCGCCCGGGGCACGTACATCTTCCCGCCGAAGCCCTCCCTGCGGCTCACCGCCGACATCCTCAAGTACTGCAAGGCCGAGATGCCCCGGTGGAACACCATTTCGATCTCCGGCTACCACATGGCCGAGGCGGGCGCCTCGCCCGCGCAGGAGATCGCCTTCACCCTCGCGGACGGCATCGAGTACGTCCGTACGGCGGTCGCGGCCGGCATGGACGTCGACGACCTCGCGCCGCGCCTGTCCTTCTTCTTCGTCGCCCGTACGACGCTCCTGGAGGAGGTCGCCAAGTTCCGGGCCGCACGCCGGATCTGGGCACGGGTGATGAAGGAGGAGTTCGGCGCGCGGGACCCCAAGTCGCTGATGCTCCGCTTCCACACCCAGACGGCGGGCGTCCAGCTGACGGCCCAGCAGCCCGAGGTCAACCTGGTCCGGGTGGCCGTGCAGGCCCTGGCGGCGGTGCTCGGCGGCACGCAGTCCCTGCACACCAACTCGTTCGACGAGGCGATCGCCCTGCCCACGGACAAGAGCGCCCGGCTCGCCCTGCGCACCCAGCAGGTGCTGGCCCACGAGACGGACGTGACCGCGACCGTCGACCCGTTCGCGGGCTCGTACGCCGTCGAGCGGATGACGGACGACGTGGAGGCGGCGGCCCTGGACCTGATGCGGAGGGTCGAGGACCTGGGCGGCGCGGTGGCGGCGATCGAGCGGGGTTTCCAGAAGGAGGAGATCGAGCGCAACGCCTACCGCATCGCCCAGGAGACGGACGCGGGCGAACGGGTCGTGGTCGGCGTCAACCGCTTCCAGCTCGACGAGGAGGAGCCGTACGAACCGCTCCGCGTGGACCCGGCGATCGAGGCCCGGCAGGCGGAGCGGCTCGCGAGGCTGCGGGCGGAACGGGACCAGGGGGCGGTGGACTCGGCGCTGGCCGCTCTGAGGAAGGCGGCCGCGGGCGAGGACAACGTCCTGTACCCGATGAAGGAGGCGCTGCGGGCGCGGGCGACGGTGGGGGAGGTGTGCGACGCCCTGCGGGAGGTGTGGGGGAGCTACGTCCCGAGCGACGCGTTCTGAGCGACGGACGGCTCGGGGGCGGCCTGCCTCCTGGGTCCGCCGTCACGCCGGCGCTCACCCGCGCGCAGGGCACCTCACGGGTCGGCCGCGGGGTCAGAAGGTACTGGTACTGATCCGGCCCGTGAAGCCCTCCGTGACGGCCCGCGGGGACGGAAGGCCATCTCGTCACCCTGAGTTCACCTGACGGTCGAGCCGCCGTTGGTATGCGGCGTCGGCATTTTCCTACCGTCGCAGGAATCTGTCCCGGAGAAAGTTCAGGTGTTCGCGTGCCCAGCCCCCCACCGAAACTGTCTGTGATCGTCCCCTGCTTCAACATCGAGGGCTACGTTCCCGAAACCGTGACCAGTTTGGTGAACAACGCCAAGGACGAATTCGAGTTCATATTCGTCGAGGACCGGTCCACCAAGGACCGGACCTACGAGGCGTTGCTTCAGCTGACGAAGCGGCTGAAGAACAGCAGGGTGATACGGCACGAGCAGAACGGCGGACTGGCCACCGCCCGGAACACGGGCATCGACGCGGCCGAAGGCCGGTACCTCACCTTCCTCGACGGCGACGACTGGCTCGCCCCCGGCTATCTGGCCCAGCTGGTCGATACCGCCGAACGCTTCGACGTCGACTTCGTCCGCACCGACCACGTGCAGGTCACCGGCGTCGAGCGGGCGGTCCACCGGGCCCCGGAAGGCCGCCGGCACACCCCGCTCGACCCGCGCGGCTCGATCCTCCCGGTCGACGACACCACCATGGTCGACTATCCCTACGCCTGGGCCGGCATCTACCACCGCCGCCTCCTCGACCGCGGCCTGCTGCGCTTCCACGACGGTCTGCGCACCGCTGAGGACCGCCCCTGGATCTGGGACCTGCACCGCAGGGCCGACTCCTACGTCGTCGCCAGCCTGAGGGGCGTCTTCTACCGCCGCGGCGTCGCCAGTTCGCTCACCCAGATCGGCGATGTCCGCCAGCTGGACTTCTTCCGCTCCTTCGACCTCGTCCTCGCCGAACTCGAAGCCGACCCCGACGCGTCCCTGCTGCGCAAGAAGGCGCTGCGCAACTACTGCGTCGTCATCGCCCACCAACTGCTCGACCGCGGGCGCTTCGAGCGCGGCGTGGCCGCCCGGCTGAAGCAGATGAGCGCCGAGGCGCTGGGGCGGATGGCGGAGGAAGAACTGAACGAGGCCCTGGTCGGCATGGGCGAGGAACGCGTACACATGCTGCGCCGGATACGCGGCGGCATGAAGGGAGTCGCGGCATGATCCAGATATTCTTCTCGGCCACCCAGTACGCCGCCGCGACCGTCACCGCCGCCCTCCGCGCCGGTCTCTTCGGCCCCCGTGCCGCCCACCGCCGCATCCTCGTCGTCAGCAACACCGCCGCCGTGCCCGAGGTCGGGACCCCGCTCGACCGGATGGCCGGATTCGAGAAGCTGCGCCCCGAGTTCGACGAGGTGCGTTCCTGGAACGAGTTCATCTCGCCGCACCACCCGGCGGGCTGGTCCCCGCGCGCGCAGGACGCCCTGCTGTGGGAGAAGGCCGTACGGCTCGCCTGGGACCTGGGCGACGAACCCGTCGAGATCGCCTGCGAGTCCATCCAGGCCAATCCCTCCCGGGCGGTCGCCGACATCTTCGCCGACAGCCCGATCCACGTGTACGCGGACGGCCTGATGAGCTACGGCCCCACCCGCAACCGCATCCCGCACGGGCTGAGCAGCCGCATCGCCCGCGTGCTCCACCTGGACCTCATCCCCGGGCTGCGCCCCATGCTGCTGGCCGAGTACGGCGTCGAGCCCGAGCCCGTCCCGAACGAGGCGATCGTCGACGTCCTCGCCCAGATCGGTGAGGAGGGCGCCGCGATCCTCGCCGGCCGCGTCCCCGCCGAGGGGCGTCCGACCGCCGTACTCCTCGGCCAGTACCTCTCCGCCATCGACCTCATCACCCAGGAAGAGGAGGAGGAACTGCACGTCCGTATGCTGCGTGCCGCCGCCCGCGCCGGGCACACCGGCGTGCTGTTCAAGCCCCACCCGAGCGCGCCCGCCGTCTACAACACGTCGCTGGAGGCGGCGGCCGAGGAACTGGGGGTACGGCTGACCGTCCTCAGGGAGCCCGTGCTCGCCGAGACCGTGTTCGCGTACCTCCAGCCCCGGCTGGTCATCGGCTGCTTCTCCACCGCCCTGATGACCGCCGCCGCCTTCTACGGCATCCCGGTCGCCCGCGTCGGTACCCGGCTGCTGCTGGAGCGGATCACGCCGTACGAGAACAGCAACCGCGTCCCCCTCACCATCATCGACGCGGCGCTGCCCGACGCGGAGCTCGACACGGTCGGCAGCCCGCTCGAACTCGGCTCTCTGAGCAGCGAGTTGGAGCAGCTGGTGCACACGGTCGGCTACTGCATGCAGTCCCGCAAGCATCCGGGGCTGCGCGACGAGGCGGTCGCCTGGCTCACCGCCCACCTCGCCGAGCACCCCCAGTACTTCAAGAAGCGCCGCCTGACCAGCCTGCGGCTGCCCGGCGGCAGCCCCATCCGCGCCGAGGCGCTGCGCCGCCACCCGACGGTCCGGCGGGCCGTACGGCAACTGCGGGCCCGGCAGGGCTGACGCGGCGGGCGCTGACCGGAGGCCGGTGGGTACGTCCCCACCGGCCTCCGGCCGTCCCCGAGCTACCGGTGCGCCGAGAGCGGCTTCGGCCTGTACGCGGCCAGGGCCCGCTTCAGCCGGGGCCCGAAGGGCCGCTCCACCACCCGGTGGATCAGCCAGGCCAGGACCAGCAGTGCGGTCAGGGTGAGGGCCAGCGTCGGGTACGGTCCCACCCCGAAGCCCCGGTGCAGCACCCGGATGAGGAACCACCCCAGGTGCTCGTGGACCAGGTAGAACGGGTACGTCAGAGCCCCGGCCACCGTCAGCCAGCGCCAGTTCGCCCAGCGTGTCCAGCCCA
This sequence comes from Streptomyces sp. NPDC004542, assembly GCF_040610035.1. Lineage (NCBI taxonomy): Bacteria > Bacillati > Actinomycetota > Actinomycetes > Kitasatosporales > Streptomycetaceae > Streptomyces > Streptomyces sp. NPDC004542. The sequence continues at coordinate 146,774 of NZ_JBEXLP010000001.1, read as the reverse complement.
GCGCCACCACGGCGACGGCCGCGAACGACAGGAAGGCGATCGCCTGGATGACGTGCGGGTCACGGTCGAAGTCGCCCTGCATGCCCGGGTGCCACAGGGCCGTGACCGAGTAGCGCTGCCCCAGCAGGAAGGACATGCCGACGATCCCCCACAGCAGCAGGTCGCTGCCGAAGCGGTGGATCAGGTACAGCGCGAGCCCGCCGATGAAGTACGGCGCGTGGTCGCGCATGACCAGTTCGTCGGTCAGCCGGGTCTCGGCGACCCGGGCGAAGACGCCGGCCAGCGTCCACAGGATGCAGAAGGTCACCACCCGCCGGTAGGTGACGCCCTTCCAGATCACGAACAGCGCGAAGAGCACGTAGAACCGCATCTCCACCCACAGCGTCCAGCACACGCCCAGGACCCGCGGCACGCCCATCGGCTGCTGGAGCATGGTGAAGTTCATCAGGAACTCGTCCGACCGCAGCGGGTGGAAGACGACGGGCAGGGCGACCGAGGCGGCCCCCACGATCAGCAGCGCCGCCCAGTACGCCGGGTAGAGACGAGCGATCCGGGAGCGGAAGAAGTCGCCCAGGGTGCGTCCCCAGCTGCTCATGCAGATCACGAAGCCGCTGATGACGAAGAAGAACTGCACGCCGAGGCAGCCGTAGGTCGCGGCCCGCGACAGGGTCGGGAACATGAGTCCCGGTGACTGGTGCCAGCAGGCGGAGATCTCGCCGTTCTTTCCGGCGAAGTGGTAGAGGCACACCATCAGCGCGGCCAGCAGCCGCAGGCCGTCCAGTGCGCGGAGCCGGTCCGCCGCGCGTGGGCGGGGCGCGGTGGGCTTCGCGGGAGGTAATCGCACGGTGGCCGCCGCGGCCGGGCTCGATGGTGCCTGGTTTTGGTCAGCCGTGTTCATCCTGGACCCTTCTCGGCAGGAAGGAAGGGAACGTCCGATCGTCAACGACGAGACGCTAGGAACTTCAGACGGATGACAGATGATCCGGCGTTGTCGTGCACACGTCCCCCACGCGTCGCCCGGATGAATGAACCGGCGTCGGATCGACGCCGGGCATACGGCAACGCGCGTCACCCCCGGCCCGGTGGGACGGGGGTGACGCGCGGCAGGAGAGGAAACGCGTCAGGCCGGGACCTGTCCGGTCTAGCGCCGGGACAGTGCCCGGGCCCGGCGGGCGAGCCGGCGCACGGTCGCGTTGCGCGGGATGAACGACAGCTGGGCCGGTACGGCGCCCGGCAGGGCCAGCGAGGTCAGGCGGCGGCGCTTGAAGTACCGCCAGGTGTGCGGGTCCAGGTGCCGGGCCAGGTAGCTCTCTGCCGCCCCGCGCAGCGCCGGGTGGATCTTCGGCTGCATGGCGTAGCCGACCGCCTTGAGCAGTGCGGCCAGTCGGTCCACCCGCTCCGGCGAGGGCATCGACCAGTCGGCCACCGCCTGCCGGTCGTCCAGGTCGGGCAGCAGCGCGTCGACGATGGTGAGCGGCACCCGGTTGCTGTTCTGGTAGGGCGCCAGCCGCGCCAGCAGGGTGGCGGTTCCCACCCGGGCGACCGGAATGCCGTACAGGCCGGCCGCGGTGAGCAGGGCGGTGGAGAAGCAGCCGACGACCAGGGCGGGCCGCATCCGCTGGAACGCCACCTCGGCGAGGACCGGCGCCTCCAGCACGGTGAGTCCGGCGCCGAGCCGGTCCGCCTCGTCCTCCAGCAGCCGTGACCAGCGGGCCGGGGCGACGGGGTGCGGCTTGAAGACCAGCGTGCGATGGCCGAGCGCCACGGCGCCGCGCACCATGCTCAGGTGCAGCTCCTCCTCCTCGGCGTCGGTGAGGATGCCGAGCGCCGAGAGGTACTGGCCCAGCAGCAGGACGGGCCGCGGGCCGTCGGTGTCCGGCGACTCGGGTCCGCCGGCGGCGGGTTCCGCGGCGAGTTCGGCGAGCACCTTCAGGAACGCCTCGGCCGGCACCAGCTCCGGCCGGACCCCGAACTCGGTGAGCAGCAGCGGCGTGAGCCCCGGCACCAGGTCGAGGTGGAGCAGGCGGCCGATGCGGGTACCGACCAGCGGGTCGATCTTGTCGCGCGTGGGTCCGTAGCTTATGAGGCCGTCGGCGTAGACGTCGACGGGAGCGCCGGTGAACAGTTGGCACACCGCGAGCGACGGGTTGACCTGCACGGACTCCACGGATAGCCGGATCCGGTCGTCGCCGAGCCCCCACAGCAGCCGTACGTACCGCTCCCACAGGGGGATGTCGTCGGCGCGCGGGCTCCAGCCGCCGGGATGGAACGGGGCGATGGTGTCGTTCCACGACAGCACTCCGTCGAAGCGCTCGCGCAACCGGTCGAATCCCGGCATCCGGTCGACGGCCGGGGTGGTCTCGGGATTCGCCGCGTTGTTCGTGATGAGCAGCAGCCGCCGGTCGGCGGGCTCGAACAGGCCGGCGTCGAGGGCGGCGGCCAGGGTCGCGGCGCCGAACAGGGTCGACGCGCAGAAGACGTGGGTGGTACGAGTCGTACGGGACATCAGGCGGCCACCGTCCGGCCGGCCACCGGCCTGCGCTTCAGCCGCCGCAGACGGCTCGCCCGCTGCGGGTCCATCGAGTCCATCACCTCGGCGAGCACGCCCTGAGGCAGCCGTTTCAGGGCAGCCGAGGTCAGGGAGCGCAATTGTCGGGCCACAGCGGGTTCGAACCTCTCGATCGATCCGAGATGGTGCGCCATGATGGCGCAATACGTGCGCACCGCTTTCGGAAGCAGTTTTTCCGCTTCGGGATCTCGTGCCGTCTCTTCGATCACCTGGTCGAATGCGCGGATGAAATCGAGTTGCCGCACATCGCCGATCTGCGTGAGGGAAGAGGCCACACCGCGCCGGTAGTACACGCCGAGCAGGCCCGTCACGGCGAAGGAATCCGCCTCCCGGTGCAGCTTCCAGATCCAGGGCCGGTCCTCGGCCGTGCGCAGCCCGTGGGTGAAGTGCAGCAGCCCCCGGTCGACGAGCCGGCGGTGGTAGATCCCCGCCCAGGCGTACGCGTAGTCGACGGACGTCGACCTGTCGGCGGGCAGGATCGCCTCCCGCGGGTTCAGCACGGCGTCCCGGCGGCCGTGCGGCACCCGGTGCACCGAGCGGGCCCGCCCGGTGCACTGCACATGGTCGGTGCGCACGAAGTCGCAGCCCAGCTCCTCGATGGCGGTGAGGAGGCGAGGGTAGTAGCCGGGGGCCAGCCAGTCGTCGCCGTCCAGGAAGGTCAGGTACTCGCCGCGCGCGGCGTCGATCCCGGTGTTGCGCGCGGTCGCCAGCCCTCCGTTCTGCTCGTGTCTGATCAGCACCACGCCGGGCACCTCCCGCTCGGCGCGCGCGAGAATGTCCGGCGTCCCGTCGCGGGAGCAGTCGTCGACGAGAATGAATTCGAAGTCCTCACGCGCGTTCGCACGCAGGCTCTTCAGCGTGTCGGGCGCGTATTGCTGCACGTTGTAGAACGGCACGATGACGGAGAGCTTGACCACGCACAGGACATTAAAGGGAGGCCCGGCATTCTTCCTGTCCGTCTGCTTGATGTCAGGTGAACGACGCGTGGCGATGCAGTGAACCAGACTTTTTTCGCACGTGTTCCCGGGGCGATTCTCCGTTCGTCGACGTGCTGTTAACCGTTTGTTGCGTTCAGGTTGGGCGGAACCTCGAAATGCCTTCCTAGCGTCTTCGACGTGCCAGCAAGTGCGACGAAGTCCCCGCGAGCAGCCGTCCTCGCGGATTCCGACACCCGGTGGAAATGGGGCGCGCTCACCGCGAACCGCATCGCGTCCGATGATTCCGCCGAACCGGACATCCGCCTCGACGGTTACCTCCTGCGGGGCCGTGCCACCCCGACCGCCCGCCAGCTCACGGAGGTGGGCGTCCGCGCCGACTCCCTCCGCGAGGTGACCGGCGTCGAGTTCCTGCGCGCCATGGCGGAGGACGCCGAGGACCCCTACGACGTGCTCGTCCTCGCCCTCGTCGGCGGCGGCGTCCAGGCCATGCTGCACGGCCTCAAGCGGATCTGGGAGGGGCGCACCAGGCGGCCCGTCGTCGTCACCGGCTACGTCGGCGTCGTCTACGAGAAGCTCGCCGACGGCCTGCTGCTGCGGCACGGCGCGGACCTCGTCCTCGCCAACTCCCGCCAGGACGCGGAGCGTTTCCGGGCCGTGTACGAGGGCGTGGGCGCCGACGCCGGCGCGGTCACCGAGGTGGCGCTGCCCTTCCTCGGCGGCACCCCGTACCAGGGCGGATCCGACGCCTCCGCGGAGCAAGGGCACAGGCCGTACACGGTGGTGTTCGCGGCCCAGCCCTCCGTGCCGGACAGCCGCAAGGACCGTACCTACCTGCTGGAACGCCTGGTCCGGCACGCGCGCCTGCACCCGGAGCGCGACGTCCTGCTCAAACTGCGCTCCAGGCCGGGCGAACACACCACGCACATCGAGGAACTGCCCTACCAGAAGCTGGCCCAGCGGCTGGACGCGCCGGACAACTTCCGCCTGGTCTACGGGAACATGGGCGAGGTCCTCGACCGCACCGACCTGCTGGTGACGGTCAGCTCCACGGCCGCGCTGGAGTCCCTGCACCGCCGGATCCCCACCGTCGTCCTCACCGACCTCGGCATCCGCGAGAGCCTCGGCAACCACCACTTCGTCGGCTCCGGCTGCCTCGCCTCCTGGGACCAGCTCGACGCCGGACACCGGCCGGCCCCCGATCCGCAGTGGGTGGCCCGCCAGGGCGTCGCCGCCGACGGCGGGTACGCCACCGCCTTCGACGCGGCACGCGAGCGCATCGCCGAGCTGCTCGCCCAGCCCGGCGGCCTCCCGCCGCTCACCCCGTACTACACACCCGCGACCGCGCCCGGCTACCTGCCCGGCATCCTCGCCCGCCACCACCTCGGCCCGGACGGCAGCCCGCTGCCCGGCGCGCCCGCCGCCGACAAGGAACCCGGACCGGTCCGGCAGATCGTCCGCCGCGCGGCGCGCGGCGCCTACCGGCACGGGGTGCAGCGGGTGGCCCCCGTCATCCGGCGGATGGGGGAGCTGTGAGCCTTCAAGGAGAAAAGCCCATGTCCGAAACGTCAGTCGGGGTGCGCCGCGTCCTCGCCGTGATCCCCGCCCGGGGCGGCTCCAAGGGAGTGCCCGCCAAGAACCTGGCCCCCATCGGCGGTGTCCCGCTCGTCGCCCGGGCGGTCCGCGAGTGCCGGGCCACCCGCCTCGTCACGGACGTGGTCGTCTCCACCGACGACCAGGCCATCGCGGCCGCGGCCCGCGAGGCGGGCGCCGAGGTCGTGCTGCGCCCGGCCGCCATCGCCGGGGACACCGCCACCTCCGAGGCGGCCGTCCTGCACGCGATGGACGCCCACGAGGCCCTGCACGGCGCCCCCGTCGACGTCGTCCTGCTCGTGCAGTGCACCAGCCCCTTCCTCGTCCGCGAGGACGTCGACGGTGTCGCCGGGGCGGTCGCCGAGCAGGGCGCGGACACCGCCGTCACCGTCGCCCCCTTCCACGGCTTCGTCTGGCGCCACTCCGACGAGGCGGGCGAGGGCGGCCACGGGGTCAACCACGACAAGTCCTTCCGCCCGCGCCGCCAGGACCGCCCCCAGGACTTCCTGGAGACCGGCGCCGCCTACGCCATGGACGCGGCCGGCTTCCGCAAGCACCGGCACCGCTTCTTCGGCCGCACCGAACTCGTGCGCACCGACCCCGCGCGCGTGCTGGAGATCGACGACCCGCACGACCTGGCCCGCGCCCGCGCGCTGGCCCCCCTCTTCGACGCGGGCCGCCCCGACACGCTGCCCACCGCCGACGACATCGACGCGGTCGTACTCGACTTCGACGGCACCCAGACCGACGACCGGGTGCTGATCGACTCCGACGGACGGGAGTTCGTCTCCGTGCACCGCGGCGACGGCCTCGGCATCGCCGCCCTGCGCAGGAGCGGGCTGAAGATGCTGATCCTGTCCACGGAACAGAACCCGGTGGTCGCCGCCCGCGCGCGGAAGCTGAAGCTTCCCGTGCTGCACGGCATCGACCGCAAGGACCTCGCGCTCAAGCAGTGGTGCGAGGAGCAGGGCATAGCGCCGGAGCGCGTGCTCTACGTCGGCAACGACGTCAACGACCTCCCGTGCTTCGCCCTCGTCGGCTGGCCCGTGGCGGTCGGAAACGCCCACGACGTCGTACGCGGCGCCGCACGCGCGGTCACCACCGTCCCCGGTGGCGACGGCGCGATCCGGGAGATCGCCGGCTGGATCCTCGGCCCCTCCCTCGAAGTCCCCGCCCAGTCCAACACGTAAGGACATCTCCGCCATGAGCACCAACTCCCGTATCCGCACCCTCGGTTCCCGCCAGGCCGGCCCCGGCCGCCCCGTCTACGTCTGCGGCGAGATCGGCATCAACCACAACGGTGAGCTGGAGAACGCGTTCAAGCTGATCGACGTGGCCGCCGAGGCCGGCTGCGACGCCGTCAAGTTCCAGAAGCGCACCCCGGAGATCTGCACCCCGCGCGACCAGTGGGACATCGAGCGCGACACCCCCTGGGGCCGGATGACCTACATCGACTACCGCCACCGCGTGGAGTTCGGCGAGGACGAGTACCGCCAGATCGACGAGTACTGCAAGAGCAGGAACATCGACTGGTTCGCCTCCCCGTGGGACACCGAGGCCGTCGCCTTCCTGGAGAAGTTCGACGTCCCGGCCCACAAGGTCGCCTCCGCCTCGCTGACCGACGACGAGCTGCTGCGCACCCTGCGCGCCACCGGCCGCACGATCATCCTGTCCACCGGCATGTCGACCCCGAAGCAGATCCGCCACGCGGTCGAGGTCCTGGGCAGCGAGAACATCCTGCTCTGCCACGCCACCTCCACCTACCCGGCCAAGGCCGAGGAGCTGAACCTCCGCGTGATCAACACGCTGGAGAAGGAGTACCCGAACGTCCCGATCGGCTACTCCGGCCACGAGACGGGCCTGCAGACCACGCTGGCCGCCGTCGCCCTCGGTGCCGCCTTCGTCGAGCGCCACATCACCCTCGACCGCGCGATGTGGGGCTCCGACCAGGCCGCCTCCGTCGAGCCGCAGGGCCTCACCCGCCTGGTCCGCGACATCCGCACGATCGAGGCCTCCCTCGGCGACGGCGTCAAGAAGGTCTACGACTCCGAGCTTGGCCCGATGAAGAAGCTGCGCCGCGTCACCGGTGTCGTCGCCGAGGCGGAGATCGCGGCGGCCGCGGGCGAGCCGGTCGCGGTCTGACCCCGCTCTCCTGATTCCCTTACGACGGGACGGTCGTACGCCGATGAGCCCCCGCGCCGGGAGAACCGGCCCCCGCACTCTCGCGTTCGTGGAGAGTCCGGTGCAGTTGCTGAACGTGCTGGAGTGGGCGCACGTCCACGGCCTGCGCGGGCCGGACACGTCCGGCGCGGGCCGTGCGCTGCCGCTGCCCCCGCAGGTACGGCGCTCGATGGACGGCGGTCCGCCGCCGGCCGGCGTGGAGCTCACCGTCGTCGTCCTGTCCCCGACCGACCCGATGACCCGCGGCCAGCTGCGCCGCATGGCCGACCTGGCCCGCGACGAGGGCCACCGGGTCCGCTGGGAGGAGGCGCGGGGCGGCCCGGCCGCGCCCTTCCAGACGATCGGCGGGCTCGCCGGGCAGCTGCGCCGGGCGGACCGGATCGTCATGGGGGACCCCTTCTCCCGATACGTGCAGCTGCTGCTGACGATCACCCGGGCCAAGGACCTGGTGGTGGTCGACGACGGCACGGCCACGATGGAGTTCGTCGCCCAGCTCGCCCGCGGTGAGCGCCTGGTGCGCTGGCACCGCAAGGGCGGCCGCCCCGGCGCGCGCGACCTGCTGTTCGCGCCGGTGTCCTCCTCGGCCCGGCGCCGCCTGACCCCGGCCGGCGGGCGCCGGGTGGAGGTCTTCTCCTCCATGCCGGTGGAGGAGAAGCCGGACGGGGTGACCCTCACGGCCAACGACTTCGCCTGGACCCGCGCCCGCTTCGGCCCGCCGCGCATCACCAAGGGCGCGGACATGGTCGGCACCTCGCTGGTCGAGACCGGGGTCGTCGACGGGGACCGGTACCTCGAGGCGGTCCGCACCCTGGCCAAGGCCCACGGGACCACCCGCTACTTCGCCCACCGCCGGGAGAGCACCGAGAAACTCCACCGGCTCGCCGCGGAGACCGGACTGGAGATCGTCCGCCCCGACCTGCCGCTGGAGCTGATCGCCCGCCGCGGCCCCATCGGCCGCACCATCCTCAGCTTCCCCTCCACGGTCGTCCACACCCTGCCCCTGGCCCTCGTCGGCACGGGCGTCCGCGTCGCCGTCTGCGACATCGACCCCGCCTGGCTGACGGCGAACGCTTCGCCACGGGCCCAGGGCTTCCTGTCCGGGGTGACGGGGACGGCCCGGGACGTGCACCGGCTGGCGGCGGTGGGGATGGCCTGACTAGGGCTGCCGACCGTCTTTCAGGGCTTCGACGAAGGGGGCGAAGACCTCGGCGGGGAAGGTCAGGGTGCCGCGGGCGGGGTCCTTGGAGTCGCGGACGGCTATGTGCGGGGGGCGGGGGGCGATCTCTACGCAGGAGTCTCCGTCGCCGAAGCTCGAGTAGGACGACTTCTGCCAGTTGTCAGGGACGGACATCAAAGCTCCTTCGCCACACGATGGATCAGGTCTCGTGATCTTTCGGGGGTGAGTGCCGTTGCTCGCACTCTACGGAAGAGGGATCGCAAGTCGCTGAGTTGGGCCTCGGAGTCGATGTACACCGCACCGTTGGGCGCGTCGCGTACGACGGTGTCCAGCTTGGGTACGGCACCTCCCGCGTGCATCATGGCACTCGCGGCACCTGCGAATCCCTCCACGGCGAAGGGGATGACACGCACGGTGACATGGCAGGCCTCGGAGACTTCGAGAATGTCCGCCAACTGGACTCGCCACGCGGCACGATCGCACACCATGATGCGCAGCGCCGCTTCGTGGACGACGACCTCGTAGGGAGTGGTTTCGCGGGCCGCTTTGCGTTGCATCCGGTGCTGGACACGCAGGTCGAGATCGTCGTCGGGCAGTTCCGGGACTCTGTACCTGAAGACGGCCCGGGCGTAGTCCTCCGTCTGGAGCAGGCCTGGGACGTACAGGAACTGCGCTTCCCGGAGGAACGTGGCGTGGTGTTCCAGCTCGGCGAGATCGAGGAACGGCGCGGGTAGCAGAGTCCGGTACTGCTCCCACCACCCCCGTGTGCGATCGGTGGCCATGGCAACCAGCGCGTCGATCAAACTTTCGTCGTGGCATGAGTAGTTGGCCGCCAAGCGGCGTAGGCGCTTCTCGCTCACACCTGCGAGGCCGGACTCGATCTGGCTGATCTGAGGAGCGGTCACCTCGAGCAGTGCCGCTGCCTCCCGGGAGGCGAGACCTGCCGCCTCGCGAAGCCTGCGCAGTTCAACCGCCAGCCGTGCCTGACGCGCCGTTGGCTCCGTTCTCTTCGCCATCGACCGGTCCTCTCAACACGCCTGGCGGAGTTACTCGTTCGAGTGCCAGATTACGGGACCAGCTTGCAGGATCTAAATAATTCCCCCTACTGTCGGTGATGTTTCGAGCGCGCAGCGGAAGCGCACCGCCTCGTCGTGCCCCGACGGCTGCGGCAATGCCACCGCGCGCCGGATCACCCTGTCACTGAACGGAGTTGCTGCCGCATGCCCGAAACCTGGGACTACACCCTCTACATCCCCAACGACCCGAGAGCGGTCACGATCTCGCGCCGCACCCTGCGCCTGATCCTGACGATGCACGGCCTGATCGGGCTGGTCGACACCGCGGAGCTGCTCGCCACGGAACTGGTGGCCAACGCCGTACGGCACACCAAGGGGCCGGCCGCGCTGAGGGTGCGCCGTGCCCCGGAGGGCGTGGTGTGGATCGGGGCGTGGGACACCGACCCCGCGCCACCGGAACCCCCAGGCCCCTTGGGTCGGGTGACCGACCTGGAGGGCGGCCGGGGTCTGGGCCTGGTGCGGGCGTGCGCCGACTACTGGGGCTGGCGCCCCTCGGCCAGGTTCGGCGACCGGGGCAAATACGTCTGGTGCGAACTTGTGGCGGCCTAGCTCGTTGATCACCTCGACCGACCGAACGGAGAACTGATGGTCAGCTCGTCGCACGAGGCGATGCACCGCATCTTCCAGAAGGACCCCACGCTGCTCACCCGGGCCCTGCAGCGCGTGCTGCACGTGCCGTTCCCCGAGCCGCTCGAGATCGCCGCGCTGAACGTGGACCTCACGGAGGTCGAACCGGTCGAGCGCCGCGTGGACACGCTGCTGCGGGCGGAGACGGACGAGGGCACCTACCTCTTCGTCATCGAGTCGCAGAAGAAGGTGGACGAACGCAAGCGGGGCAGCTGGCCCTACTACCTCTCCTACTTGTATGAGAAGTTCCGCTGCGAGCCGATCCTCATCGTCACGACCCAGAGCAGCACCACCGCCCGATGGGCCGCACGCCCCATCCGGCTCGGCTTCCGCGACTGGCACTCGCTGACGGTACGGCCCCTGGTGCTGGGCCCGGACAACGTTCCGGTGATCACCGACGAGCGGACGGCCGTACAGGACGTCCCCCTTGCGGTGCTCTCGGCGATGACACACGGACGCGGCCCCGAGGCTCCGGCCATACTGGAATCCACGGCAGCCGCCCTGCGGACCATCGACCCCGACAGTGCCGCAGTACTCGTACAGTTCGTCGACTCCTGCCTGGCCGACGCCCAGGCGAAGCAGATGTGGAGGGACCTGATGACGGCGATCCAGTACTTCTGGCGACACCCGCTGGCCGAGCAGGTGCGCGAGGAAGGGCGCGAGGAAGGGCGCGAGGAAGGGCGCGTGGAAGGGCGCGAGGAAGGGCGCCTCCAAGCTCGCCGGGAGATGGTTCTGCGCATGCTGGAGTGGCAGGCCGTGCCGGTGTCCGACGCCGTGCGTGAGCGGGTGAACGCGTGCACCGACCTCGACCGGCTCGGGGTCTGGGCCCAGCGGGCGCTGCACGCCAAGGACGCCGCCGACCTCTTCCGTGAGGAGTGAGCGAGCATGACGCCGATCCAGTACTTCTGGCGACACCCGCTGGCCGAGCAGGTGCGCGAGGAAGGGCGGCAAGAGGGACGCGAAGAGGTACGCGAAGAAGGGCGCGAAGAAGGGCGTCTCCAGGGTCGGCGGGAGATAGTTCTGCGCATGCTGGAGTGGCAGGCCGTGCCGGTGTCCGACGCCGTGCGTGAGCGGGTGAACGCCTGCGCCGACCTCGACCGGCTCGAGGTCTGGGCCCAGCGGGCCGTACACGCCGAGGACGCGGCGGAGCTGTTCCTCGAGCGGTGAGTGGGCCGGGCCCGGCTGAGTGGCGCGCCTCAGCGGGGTCTGCGGGCCAGGACGAATGCCCGGGGGCGGGTCTGCTCGCCCTCCGGGTCCGGTTCCCGGGTCACCGTGGCCGTGAGTTCCAGGCCCGCCGCTGTGAGCAGGTCCGTCACCCGGGCCGGGGTGCGCCAGTAGTAGTGCAGGTCGATCTCCTGGCCGAAGCGTTCCGTGAGGTGGAGGCCGCCCGGTTCGGGGCCCGTCTGGAAGGCGAGGAGGACGGGGGCGCCGGGGGTCAGGGTGCGGTGGAACTCGGCGAAGGCCGCCGGCAGGTGGGCGTCGGGGACGTGGATCGTCGAGTACAGGGCGAGGATGCCGCCCAGGGTGGCGTCCGGGAGGTTCAGGGACGTCATCGAGCCCACGTGGAAGCGGAGCCGCGGATGGGCCGCCCGGGCCAGGGCCACCATGGCGGGGGAGACGTCGACACCGAAGACCGGGACGCCCAGGTCGTGCAGGCGGGCGGCGACGTGACCGGGGCCGCTGCCCAGGTCGGCCACGGGGGCCGGGCCGTTCGCCGTGACCAGCTCGGCGAAGGCGGTGATCAGCGTGCGGTCCAGGGGATGGGACAGGCCGTCCGGCAAACGGGACGCGTAGTCCTTGGCGATGGCGTCGTAGGACGTGCGGGTGGCGTGTATGAAGTCTGGCTCCGGAGGTGTCACGCACGCGCACACTACCGGCGCACCCGGTCCGGTGGGGGCGACCGGCCGGCTCCGTCACGTGGACGACTCCAGCGTGGCTGCGGTGCCGCGTGGTAGACGTGAAGGAAAGAGAACTCGGTGGGGGCCCGCCGTGGTGCGCAAGCGCGCGAGTTTACCCATCCGAGACAACGGCTATGCGTCGGGCGGTCGGATTTTCTTCCCCGAACGGGTTGAATTTTTGTTGATCGCGGGTCGGTCCACCGGTCCGGCGTTCTACCCTTCAGAGGGTGAACCAATTGATGTCCCGACAGTCCGAGGCCGACCTTCCCGGCGATGCCGTGCTCCCGGGCCTGCTGAGCGAGTCGCTGCACGCCGAACTCGTGGCGTTCCGGCGCGACCTGCACATGCACCCCGAGCTGGGCAACCAGGAGTTCCGTACCACCGCCGCGATCAAGGCGAGGCTCGAGAAGGCGGGGCTGACGCCCCGTGTCCTCACCACCGGGACCGGGCTCGTCTGTGACATCGGGGTGCGGCCCGGCGAGGACCTGGGCGGCACGCCCGTCCTGGCGTTGCGGGCCGACATCGACGGCCTGCCCATCCCGGACACCAAGAGCGAGTGCTCGTACCGGTCCACCGTGCCGGACCGGGCGCACGCCTGCGGCCACGACGTGCACACGGCGGTCGTGCTGGGCACCGGGCTCGTCCTGGCCGGCCTGCACGAGAAGGGGCTGCTGCCCCGGCCCGTGCGGCTGATCTTCCAGCCCGCCGAGGAGGTGCTGCCCGGGGGCGCCGCCGACGTCATCGCGTACGGGGCGCTGGAGGGCGTCGGCCGGATCATCGCCGTGCACTGCGATCCCCGGCTCGACGCCGGCAAGATCGGGCTGCGGGCGGGCGCGATCACCAGCGCCTGCGACCGGCTGGAGATCGCGCTGGACGGACCCGGCGGCCACACCGCCCGGCCCCACCTGACCACCGACCTCGTGACCGCCGCGGCCCGCGTCGCCACCGACGTGCCCGCCCTGGTCGCCCGGCGGGTCGACAGCCGCAGCGGCCTCGCGGTGACCTGGGGGCGGATCGAGTCCGGCCACGCGCCGAACGTGATCCCGCAGCACGCCGAGCTCTCCGGGACCGTACGGTGCCTCGACATCGACGCCTGGCGGCTGGCGCCCGACGTCCTGCACGCGGCGATCGACGAGGTCGCCACCCTGCACCGGGCCAAGTCCGAGATCAACTACGTGCGCGGAGTGCCGCCGGTCGTCAACGACCCCGCCGTCACCGAGCTGCTCCGCGACGCCATGGTCGCGCGGCGCGGCATCGAGTCCGTCGAGGACACCGAGCAGAGCCTCGGCGGGGAGGACTTCTCCTGGTACCTCGAGCACGTGCCGGGCGCCCTCGCGCGGCTCGGCGTGCGCACGCCGGGTGAGCGGACCGTGCGTGACCTGCACCAGGGCGACTTCGACGCCGACGAGCGCGCCATCACGGTGGGCGTGGAGCTGTTCACCGCCGCCGCGCTGCTGGACGCCGTGCAGTAGACAGGGGCACGGGTGGGGAAGGGGTGCCCGGTCGGCACCCCTTCGTCCCGTTGTGAGACCCGGGCGTAACCTTGGGACGGCGCTTGTAACCGCGGTCGGCACGAATCGATAACGGCCCGGCGAAACCCCGTTCCCCTCGTCTTCTACGCGCGTTACTGTGCGCCGAACTCGCCACCACTGGCGGCACTTGCCACCGGGCGGCACATTGGGGAAGAACGGGCCGGTGACGGTGCCGTGGGGCTGAAGGAGTACTTGCTGTGCGTCTGATCTCTCGGAGGACGAGATTCTCCCAAGCTGCGGTGACCGTCGCGGTCGTCGCCCTCGCGGCCGCCGGATGCGGCAAGTCCAGCACGGAGTCCAGCACCTCCAGCTCCAAGGACGGCAAGTACTCCGGCAAGGGCATCGGCCTGGCGTACGACGTCGGCGGCAAGGGTGACCAGTCCTTCAACGACGCCGCGTACGCGGGCTTCCAGAAGGCCGAGGCCGAGTTCAAGATCGGCGGCCGGGACGTCGAGCCGACGGACAACGAGTCGGACGCGGACAAGGTGCAGCGTCTGGTGACGCTGGCGAAGGCGGGGTACAACCCGGTCATCGGTGTCGGCTTCGCCTACGCGGGTGCGGTGAAGGAGGCCGCGGCGAAGTTCCCGAAGGTCACCTTCGGCATCATCGACGACAACCAGACCCAGGCGAAGAACGTCGCGGACATGGTGTTCCACGAGGAGCAGTCCTCGTACCTGGCCGGTGTGGCGGCGGCGAAGGCGACCAAGAAGAACCACATCGGTTTCATCGGCGGCGTGGACGTCCCGCTGATCCACAAGTTCGAGGCGGGCTACGTCCAGGGTGCCAAGTCGGTCAACCCGAAGATCAAGGTCGAGTCGCAGTACCTGACCCAGACGGCCCAGGAGGGCGGCTTCTCCAGCCCGGACAAGGGGGAGAACGCGGCCAACGGTCAGATCGAGGCCGGTGCCGACGTGGTCTACGCGGCGGCCGGCCTCTCCGGCCAGGGCGTGATCAAGTCCGCGGCGGAGCACAAGGTGTGGGCCATCGGCGTCGACTCCGACCAGTACCAGCAGGCCGCCCTCGCCAAGTACAAGGACTACATCCTCGGCTCGGCACTGAAGAACGTCGGCGGCGCGGTCTACGAGCTGTCCAAGTCGGTGTACGAGGGCAAGCCGCTCAGCGGCGAGGTCCGCGGCGACCTGAAGTCCGGCGGCGTCGGCTTCGCCGACTCCAACCCGAAGTACAAGGCGATGACCGATGTGGTCTCGGCCGTGGACAAGGCCAAGCAGGACATCGTCGACGGCAAGATCACGGTCGACACCAAGTGATCTGACCGGTCGGCAACCCCACCGGTACGCGCCGTGGAACCACGGTCCGGCAGTGCGCCCCTTGCCACCCGCAAGGGGCGCACTGCTGTGCGTGACGCCGAGCGGTGCCTGCGGCCACAGCTGGATAACGGACCGGACATTGGGGGTTTTCCGTCAGGTCTACGCGCGTTACGCTGCGGCGGAACCAGCGCCTGGTTTGGGCGCTTGTACAAAGGAGTCACGTTCCATGCGCCGGGTGTCCCGTATCACGATTGCAGGCGTTGCGACCGCAGCGCTCGCCGTCACCGTCTCTGCCTGTGGCAGCTCGTCCACCTCCTCCTCCGGTGGGGGCAAGTCCAAGGGCATCGGCCTGGCGTACGACGTCGGCGGCAAGGGTGACCAGTCCTTCAACGACGCCGCGTACGCGGGCTTCCAGAAGGCCGAGGCCGAGT